>CAZLKP010000161.1:1328-3961 GCA_964560095.1 uncultured Bacteroidia bacterium | reverse complement strand
TCCCCCATGAGCCACCGCTAGCAACAATAGATTGTCCGCCAGGGCGAAGGTTAGTAAGGAAATCGTTAGCGCAGCGAAGTAGCGGAACAAACGCCGCCTCCACCGATGACCGTCCAGGTGCCGCAAGGAGTAGGCCTGTATGACCAGGCTGATGAAACAAACCGCTGCACCGAAGACGAAGGTCTTATTGCCCTGCTCCAGCCCCAGGATGATGGATTGCTCCATCGGTAGAAAAAAGGCGGCTAGGCTAAACAAAAAAGCAGCCCCGCTCAATACGGTAGCTGCTTCTTCTGCCCAGCGAAGGCGCGTAAAAAGCCCCAGCAAAGCCAGACCAAAAAATGCAAAGAGAATCAGAATAAGCATTATCAGCCGTTTTTTGAGTTAATCCGGCACGAAAGTATAAAGGTTCTAAACATAAGAGAAATTAAAAAAAATGATGCTTGGAATAAGAAATAGTAATAATTTTATTCCTGAAATATGACCTCTTCTATGGATTCTAATAGGCTTTTCCTTGACCTTCCCTTACTTCGGACTTTCATTACGGTGATCGACCAGCAGGGCTTTAGCTTGGCAGCCAATGAGTTACATCGGACCCAATCGGCGGTCAGTCAGCAGATCAAAAAGCTTGAACAAATGGTAGGCCAGCCGCTGATCAATAAACAGGGCCGCAAGCTAACCATGACGGAATCCGGCAAACTGGTGTACCAGTACGGCTGGAAAATGCTGCAGGTAGAGCAAAAACTGCGGGAAGAATTATATAGTGGGGAGATTACCGGCCGCGTGCGGCTAGGCATTCCCGAAGACCTGGCCACCTATTACCTGCTGCCTATTTTGGCGCGTTTCAGAGAGCAATATCCGCGCATTCAACTGGCTGTTGAGTGTGAATTGACCGAGCTGCTGTACAAAAGCTATCAGGCCAATGAATATGAGCTAGTGATCCTGAAACATGAACAATTCAATGTAACTTTTGCTGATCGTATCGTGAAGACCTGGTACGATCCGCTCGTCTGGGTAGGTCGTGATGTGGAAGAGTGCACATCCTGGTTGCAGGCAGAGCGCATCCCCATCATTGTCTCCCCAGAGCCCTGTGTATATCGCAGGCAGGTACTGCACCGGCTGGCCTCCGCCCGGTTGTCGCCAGACCTCACCTACGTCAGTGAAAGTTACAACAGCAAGCTGTTGGCCGTTCGGGCCGGCATGGGCCTGGCGGCTTTGCCGAAAAGCCTTATCCCCAAAGATATTGTGATCGTGGAAGAGGGACTCCCGGTCTTGTCGCCCACGCAGATCTCGCTTTTCCACGCTGAGGTGCAGGCTAAAGTTGCCCATTATCTCCGGGATAGCATTGTTGAGAGTTTTGACGCACAGCTGAGACAAAAGGTGTAGGAAGTGCTACCGCATTCGTTTCGCGCGCACCCCAAGGCTAACGTCTTTATCCTACTTTCCATGTTCTGCGCGGCTTTCCTATTCAGGGCGGGAATGAAAAAGACATCCTCCTCCTCCCAGCCCCCCAAGGGTAGTTGTAAGGATGAAGGATGTTATGGGGTGGCACTGCTGAATACCAGCCAACCATCATCTGATCTGGGGTGAGGAAAAATGGCTGGTCGGGAATCCACTCAGGGAATGATCACAGGCATATCCGAGATGAGTCGCCAATCGCCATCGGTATCCTGGATTACATGCAGGAATGACAGGGAGGAAAACTGTGCGCCCCGGAGCCGGACCCTGGCTGTCGCAGATGTGCCATAGACCGACAATTGCTCAATTTCCATGGTGCGCTTGTCCCCGCCAAATTCTTTGCTGCGGATTTTGTCAAGATAGGCCTGTTTCTCCAGAATCGTGACTTCTTCGCTGCCAAACAATCGATTGAGGACGACCCTGTATTCATCGTCCAGCAAAAGGTCCAGGGCCTCAGGGTCTTGTCGGTCTCCAGCCTGCACATAAGCTGTAAGGATGGTTTCTATCGGACCGTAGGATTGGGCAAAAACCCCGGTCTGGCCTCCCGTAAACAGGGCGCCAATTAGAAAAATGAATGGGAATACTCTCATGACAATACATGGATTAAAGATGAACAGAAATGGATAAGCGAATTCGGGAATGATGATCGAAGTCATCACTGCTGCTGTAAGCCAGCCAAATGGTTGATTTCTGGCCAGGCTGCAGGTCATGACGGAACTGGCCATCGCCTTCACAAGGGAGGGAAAAGTGCAGCCAGGTACTGTCAGGACTTTCATGCCCTTCCAGAATATCGATTTGTGGTTGTTCCCCCAGATCGGCAAGTGGACGATAGTCCCCCGGATTCAGGACATAATGCTCCACTACCTGTGGCTCTCCTGCACGTATACATCCCATGATCAGGTATGATCCTTTGATAGAAGGCCTGGGGTTGAAGCCTACCGCCACCCAGCCGTTCGTGGGCGCTGATAGCGCTACCTCCAGTCGGGCATCATGGTGACGCCACTTGAAGACGATTCCCTGATGCTCCTCCTGGTTCCAGTCAGTCAGTCGTTGAGACAGCACAGGACCTGGGTACAGGCCAGGACAGGCAAGGCAGATCCACAAAGGTGCGAATGAAAAGATACGTTTCATGTTTCATCAAATTTTGATATATCAATAGTAGGGCCAAAATTAGGAGC
>CAZLKP010000161.1:0-1318 GCA_964560095.1 uncultured Bacteroidia bacterium | reverse complement strand
AAAAGAAGCTCATGTTGTACATTTTTTTTAGCAGTCGTTGGAGGTCTTCAATCTCTTGCAGCTCGAAGCCTGCCAGGCTTTGTGCCCGCAGTGCTTGAATTAGGGTCATGTGTTGATCAATGTAGGCCTCTCCGCCTTTGGTGAGATGCAGGTTGACCTCCCGGCGATTGGATGGATTGATCTGTCGCTCTACAAACCCTTTCCGGACCAGCAAATCCAATGTCCGGGTAATGCTGGCCCCGTCTCGGAGCGAGTGCTCCGACAACTGGGTCTGGGACAAACCATCGTACTGCGCCACAATCTTTAGTAACACCCACTGGTCCACAGTGATGCCCAGACCATGACGGTCCATTTCCCGCTGCGCGAATCGCTTGGCCGCTTTGTTGACCTGATCTACCCAAAACAAAATCACCTGATGGAGATGATCATTCATCGTATATCAATTATTGATTAATCAATTATAGGAAAAACTTCGACTAATCCCAAAAAAAGTTGGAACCAGTCACAATCCCTGCCTCCTTTTCATCGCCTAGTCCGCGAAGAATGGCGCGAGATCACCCGCTGCGCTGCTATTTTTTTTACAGATCCTGACTAAAAGTGTCTACCCTTACCCAATCCACCAGTTAAAAATCCCTTTTCAAAAACTTCCGCCGGCTAAAAACTTAAGGCACAACGCCCCAAACCAACAAGACAAACACGGCCGTCAAGCTCTCCCTGAAGCTCCCGAAGAAGTCCTGAAAGATAGCGCCCGACAGGCCGACAAAAACTCCTTTGATGATCTTACTCCGGCGCACCGGCTGAATGAGCAAAAGATGAATAAACTCAGCCGCGTTTCTCCGGTTTGGCTTTGGATGGCTGCTGTAGGTTGATTCACCCGTACTTCTCCGTCCATCAAGTAAATGACGTGGTTGCAGATCTCGCCTTAGGGTTATTTCGAAACACGTCGCATGGGATCGAAGGTCTGGAGAAAGAAAAAAGCCCCTCTGCTCATAACAATACCCAGGTTTTGTTCAGGTAAAATAAATCGTGAAATTACGCCTAAAGTTCCATGCGCGACCCCTATCCCCGCCGCATTGTGTGCCTCACCGAAGAGACCACTGAACTGCTCTATTTGTTGGGAGAGCAGGATCGCCTCGTGGGGGTGTCGGGTTTCAGTGTGCGCCCAGCAGGGGTGCGAAAGCAGAAGCCGACCGTTTCTACCTTTACGGATGCCCGCCTTGATACCATCCGTGAACTGGCGCCCGACCTTATCATCGGCTTTTCCGACATCCAGGCAAGCATCGCCCAGGAATTGGTGGCGGCGGGTTTCACCGTCTGG
>CAZLKP010000160.1:7348-9722 GCA_964560095.1 uncultured Bacteroidia bacterium | reverse complement strand
CACAACACAAAACGCTCTGGTGTTGTTTGATGTACATGGAGACAGTATTTCCATGAGAGTTTTGAATCCGGATACCCTCGAAGAGGTAGATGGATTCACCCTTAAGTAATCCCCTCCTACCCTTGGTAAACCCTTGTTATGAAACATGTTTCTCTTCTCACATTCATTCTTAGCATAGCCATTCTCGGTAGTTTTTCATCCTGCGAATCCGAAAGCAGGAACTCATCTGAAGCCAGCCAATCCGCCTTGCCGGTAGCAGCGGCAGATAATGGTGGAATCACCCTCCCGGCAGGCTTCGGTGCTGCTGTACTTGTGGATTCTATTGAAGGCCGTGCCCGACATCTCACAGTCAATGACAACGGTGATGTGTATATCAAACTGGCTCGCTCCGAAGATTCTCTGGGTATTGTGGTGCTCAAAGACTTGAATTCCGATGGTGTCGCCGAACACCAGAAAAGATTCGCCAATTTCTGGGGCACTGGGATCCGCTTTCACAACGGTTTTCTTTATGCATCCTCAAATGAGGAAGTCTTTCGCTACCAACTCACCGATGGCGAAGTTGGACCGGATACAGAAAAAGAAGTCATTGTCACTGCACTCCCAGAGCAACGATCCCATGAAGCCAAATCATTTACCTTTGATAATGCAGGCAACCTCTACGTCAATATCGGCGCACCCTCCAATGCCTGCCAGGAACGAAACCGGGAAAAAGGATCCATGGGCATGGATCCATGTCCCATTCTCGACAACCACGGCGGGATCTGGAAATTCTCAGCTGATGCGCCCAATCAAACCCATGACATGGGCACCCGATACGCCACAGGACTCCGCAATTGCGTGGCTCTAAGCTGGAACCAAGCTGCTAACAGTCTGTATGCCTTGCAACACGGACGGGATCAGCTTCATCAACTTTGGACCGAGATGTACGATACCGAAACCAACGCGATCCTTCCTGCAGAGGAATTTATCCAGATCAATGAAGGCGATGATTTCGGCTGGCCTTACTGTTATTACGATCAGCTTCAGGAGAAGAAAGTTCTGGGACCAGAATACGGTGGTGACGGGCAGAAAGTGGGGCGATGTGCGGAGAAAAAGGATCCTCTGATAGGATTTCCTGGCCACATGGCTCCGAACGATTTGCTGTTTTATTCCGGCAATCAGTTTCCAGAGCGCTACCAGAAAGGGGCATTCATTTCGTTTCATGGTTCCTGGAACCGATATCCCGAGCCGCAGGGTGGTTATTTTGTGGTATTTGTACCGATGGACAATGGCAGGCCTTCTGGAGACTGGGAAATTTTTGCTGATGGATTCGCTCAGCAGGATACCATCGTGTCACCCGGAGATGCAAAACATCGTCCGATGGGATTGGCACAGGGGCCTGACGGTTCGCTCTATGTGTCAGACTCCCAGAAAGGGAAGGTGTGGCGAATCATGTATTACGGTGACCAAATGGCCAAACTGGATGAATAGCAAGCATCGTTTTTTATTTCTGCCGGTTTTGCTGCTGTTCCTCATTAGCTGTTCTTCCAGCGAGCCAAGGCAAAACGAAATGAACAGTGATGCATCCGCAGCAACTACTTCGGCCAAGGAACAACCGTCTGACGCACGGCCAGCCAACTATGATGCAGGAAAAACTGCGTATACGGCCAACTGTGGGACCTGCCACATGCCCAACGGACAAGGGGTTCCCGGACTGAACCCACCTCTTCAAGGTACAGAGTATGTGAAAGGTGATAAAACCCGGCTGATCAAAATCGTTTTACACGGACTGAATGAGGAGATTGTCATCCATGGAGAAGTGTACGCCAATCAGATGGCCGGACTTGGCCATTTGCCCGATTCTACCATTGCCAATATTCTCACCTACGTGCGCTATGAATTTGGGGGGAAAGCAACCAGCATTCTTACAGAAGAGATCGAACGCGTGAGGGGGTGACTTGCTCGTATGCTGTAGGTTCTTTTTTCGTGGCTTTTCTTGCCAGGACTTCCTTGCGGCAATATGGAGTGGTCCCTATCGACGCATCCAGCAACATCAGTGCGGACGCCTACACCGGATCACCGATCGACATTGAATCCTGGGCCACAACCACACACCCGAGCTCGGTGCTTGAATTTCTGTTTCATCCCTCACCAGTGGACGAAGTCAGTAACGGCCACACCATTGAGGCCCATCCCGAAGAGATAAACCTGTTGGTGGCAGACGTAAATACATTTGTGCTGCGCCAATTTCATTTTCACGAACCCAGCGAGCATCATCTGGACGGGATCATTTTTCCGATGGAAATGCATCTGAACCATCGTTGTGATCTGTTGCACATTCTGCCTGAGAAGAAGCCCGTGTTTCACTACACAGGCTCGTTCACTACCCCACCCT
>CAZLKP010000160.1:0-7338 GCA_964560095.1 uncultured Bacteroidia bacterium | reverse complement strand
AATGGTACCTCAGTAAAGCGTCAATCACCTTGTCAAAGGCCCAAATTCGGCATTTCCGCGAATTGTAACCAGGCCAACAACCGGCCGGTTCAGGAACGGGAAGAGTGGAAGGGGGAAATCTTTCCCTGGTCCTTCTGGCTTATAGTGGCTCAGCATCGATCAGGATGTAGTTCAGCCTGTCAATGTTGGAATCGTTCAGGGTAAGGGTACCTTTGAATGACCGAAATTCATCGGTGGCCATCATCACGAAGGGGTCTTTGAGCGCCAACTCAACCACAGACTCGGGGCCGGCATTGCCGCAGAAAAAACAAGCAGAAAAGGGATTGGCCGACAACACATATAGCGGTGGCGTTTCTTTATCACCGGGGTTGATAGGAATCACATACCCTGAAATGGTGAAGGATTTTTCTGCTTTCTCAAGAACCGTTTCACCGAATTGAGGAAACAAAAGATACTGGTCGATATCCTCATAATACTTCTCCTCAAACGTGACATCCTCCAGTTCCTTCCAGGTGAGTCGGGGAGCATCCGGGTCTGGCAACGCGCCAATCACATCCGATGGGGAAGCAACCGTGCTCTCCGGGAGCTTGAATTCACGGTCATCCGGCTGAACTTCCACATCTGAAGAAGTGGTATTTGTCTGACCAGACTCCTGATCACATGCTGAAAGCATGAGTAGAAACAGGATCATCGAAATGAATCCTCCGATTTTCATAGCTGAAAATTAATGGGTTGGCCGGGCATTTTCCAACCGGTAGAGAAAAGAATTAGATTCTTTACACAGCACAAGCGTACCTTCCAGGATCACCCATTCGTCTGTGCGAAAGGAACGCTGTTTTTTCAGCCTCAATTCTATCACAGATTCCGGACCAGCCCCACCACAAAAAAAACAGGAAGCGAACGGGAACGCAGACAGGACGTAGTCCTTGGAGGTAGCTGATACCGGGAGTGCATACCCCCGGATTTGGACACTTTTTCCATTCAAGGCATGAAGGCTTTCATCAAACCTGGGAACCATGATCCAGAGATTGTTCTGTTCATCCTGGCAATATTGAATTTCCACTTGCCCGAGCATATTCCAGGTTAGTTCCGTTTGTCCGGCAACCGGTACGCACAAGCACATCAGCAGCCAAGAAAGGAATTTTTTCATGCCCGGATTACGCATTTCCTTGCTGAAGGGTTTGGCTGATTTCGGTTCGGTAGGCCGACATCGCAGGCAAGATCGCTGCAATGACACCAACCGCCATGGTTCCAGAAAACAAAAGTCCTTCCTCTGGCAGTATTTTCCACCAGATAAATTCATATCGGTAGGCTTCTTCTGCCAATCCTGATATGACAAACAAACCAACCCTGGACAGGATCAGCCCTGCGATGGCACCCACGAAGGCCAGGACCAATCCTTCCAGCAGGACCATGACCAACAAGGTGGAACTTCCTGCTCCCATGGTACGCATCAGGGCCAGCTCATAAGATCTGCCGCGCAGGCTGTTGTATAGCGAAAAGAACACGCTGATCGCCGAAATAAACACGATGGCAAAGGCGATGCCCTGCAAGGTCGCAATCCCCACGGCAAACAGGTCAAACAGGCGATTCACCTCGATGGCTGTCACCGCAGCCTGCATGGAGGTCTCTTCATTGATGAAGCGCGGGAGCTGCATCATGGCCATAGGGTTCTTCCATTTGATCAACACAGCTGTAATGTCCTGCTTTTCATCTTCATGAAGATCGTGGTCATGATTTTCGTACTCGTGATCTTCCTGTTCTCCATGCTCATGCTCCTTGTGGACTTCTTCCGCTTCATCCACTGAACCGGTTTCGCCCTCTTCTTCGTGGTTGTGAATATTCCACACCGATTCAATCTGTGTGAGGACTAATTGATCCAGCACCGTCTCGGTGGGATTCAGAATTCCCACAATCTTGTATGCATGCTCGTCATGCACATCGGCATCTTCGACATTGCCATGGGCGCCAAAAAATTCATCTCCGATGTTCAGCCCCAGCCGCTGGGCCACGGCAGAGCCAACAACCGTTTCAAATGGCGCATCAAATTGGATTCCGGCCTGCAATTGTCCGGCATAATGCTCTACATAGCTCCATTCTGTGCCCAGAATCCTGTATCCCTGATAATTGTCGCCATAGGCCATTGGGATCCACTTTTCGACCATGGGATGGTTCTGAAACATCTTCGCCTCCTTGAGCGGAATATTTCCCGTGGGATTGTCAATGTGGTACACGGAGGACAAAACCAGCTGGAGGGGACTTCCTTTGGCCCCAATGACCAGGTCAATACCGCGAATGTTCTTTTTAAACTGATCGTCGAGTTGAGAATTGAGCTGCAAAAGGAGTGAGATGATGCTAACACCAAGCACAAGCAACAGCAGCGATATCATTGTCGCCCAGGGACGGGCCCATAGATTTTTCCAAGCAATGAGTCCGAGATTCATATCAGGCGAGGGTGATTTGATGGTCAAATTGATCTTTGAGACGATAGTCATGAGTGACGACAACCAAGGTGGCCCCTGCAACCTCAGCAGCGTGCCTGAGCATGTTCAGTACCGATTCGCAGTGCTTATCATCAAGGGCAGATGTGGGCTCATCGGCCAGAATCACATCCGGCTGATTCATCATGGCGCGGGCAATGGCAGCCCGTTGCTGCTCTCCCACACTCAGAGATCCAGTATCCTTGCCAGCTTTGTGTTCAATTCCCAGATCCTGTAACAAGGCCATGGCCCGGTTGGCGTGTACGTTGGCAGCCGGAAGATAGGCTGCCAGCTCCAGATTTTCCTTTACTGTAAGTGATTCAACAAAATGGGAGCGCTGAAAAACCAGTCCGATATTTTGGCCGCGAAACCGATCAAGGCGCCTTCCGGATAGGTTGGAGATGTCCTGGCCAGCGATTTCGATGCTACCCGTCCTGGGCGTGAGCAAGCCTCCCAGGAGGTGAAGTAAAGTGGTTTTTCCGCTACCAGATTCCCCCAAAATCAGCATGGGCGAGCCAGGCTTTGATTCCAGATCCGGGAATTCCAGAACGGAAGATTCCGGGTAGGCAAATGTGAGGTGAGAGGTTTTGAGCATGATCGGGAATGATGAAAGGCAAAACTAAGAAAGGATTTGCTCGTATTCATGGAGGAGAAAAATATTTCTGCAACGATGTTGCATTTATGATTATTTCCTCAGACTTTTGTTATATCCATGCGCAAGCCAAATTCCGACAAAAAACGTCCCATTTCAGACTATCTTGGTATCAGTAGTGCTACTGTTTGCCTGATCCATTGTCTGGCCACTCCTATTCTCATGAGTTTGGGCATTTCTGTCCACGACCACGGCCATGCCCATGACCATGGTTGGACCATGCTCCTTAGCCACGGTTGGGATTTTTTGTTTTTGGGCATTGGCTTTCTTGCCGTGTTGTGGTCAGCCAACCACACCAAACATCTGGGCCGAAAAGTATTGCTCTGGGCTTCCTTTCTGTTTCTGGCAGGGGCTGTGCTCCTCGAGGATCATGGCGCGACCTTCCAATATTTCACCTATGCCGCCTCGCTGGTACTGATTGCCACGCATGCAGCCAATATTCGGGCCTTATTTTCCGGTCGGCAGGAAGATGTTGTGTGTGTAACTGACCACTGCACAACCGAGCATTAGGGAGGTCGGTGCTTCGGCTCTGCTCAGCAACTGGTCAGAAAGAATATATATTGTCAGTCTTCTTCTGCGTTTTCCAGCCGGAAAACCAGGCCCTGAGATCCTGGAATGAGGATTAGGTTGCCAATAAAAGTGACATAATCGTCTAAATGATACCTTCGGGGCTCCCGGAGAACGAGTTCCACCATAGAAGTAGGCCCAGCATTGCCGCAAAAAAAGCATTCGCTCATGGGGTAGGCAGATAAGGCATACTCTTTCCCCTCGGTGTCCAGAGGGATCATAAAGCCTTTGATTTTTACCAGCTGTTGTTCCAGCCTCTTCACATCGCTGGTGAAGGCGATGCGGCCACTAGGCTGCTCACAAGCTTCCAGTGTGCTCCAGGAAAGACGTTGCTGGGCATACACCTGATCCGGGTTGCTAAGCAAACACCAACCAAACAGGATCAAACCAGACCAGACAGATCTATTTCTCATGCTACATTGAACGAATCCCGCAAGGTTCTGGTTTTGAGGCAGCCTTGTAGGCTGAGCCCGCACCCTATCAAATAACATCTATTCTTCCTTGCCAGGCATAAACGCTTCCAGATCCTCCCTTTCCGTTCCCGGAACCGGATCATATCCACTGCCCCCCCATGGATGGCAACTCCCGATACGCTGAGCTGCCAGTCTTCCTCCCTTGAATGGCCCATACATTTGAATGGCCTGAATGGCATACTTGGAGCAGGTTGGCGTATACCGGCAGGAAGCCGGCGTCAATGGCGAAATCACCATCTGATAGAAACGCACCAACGCAATCAAAATTCCGTTAATTAACTTGGTCAACATAACAGGCAAATATACGTGTTGGCACCGAAAAAGATGCTGCAAACTCCTGATGAGGGATGTGGCAGTTTCACAGTGAGCGATTGCGGATGGGGGATGTTTCAAAAGTCCTTTACTACCGCAAAGTCGCTAAGAAAAGACGCAAAGACCGCTATTTGACCTGTTTTTTGCGCCCTTAGCGCCTTTTTTTTGTCTTTGCGGTGAAGAATTACCCCTTTTAAGACAGCCTCTGAGATTTGGGAAAAATATTGCACTGAAACAATTTCCTCTTATGTTTGTCTGGATAATAGAGAGAGAAAAGATGTGAGAGAAGAGATAAAATCATTTAATCTCATATCTTGCTTTAGTTGTCTCACAACCTTGCTCTCTTTGCTATAACCCAGGGGTGCCCGAGCCGCGGAACAGGATTCCAAAGCACTTGAGGGCTGAGATCATACCCTTTGAACCTGATCCGGGTCGTGCCGGCGTAGGGAGAAAGGGTGGTCACATGTTTTGGAGGATTCCCTGCCTCCGGAATTGTCACCATCAAACTATTTCACATGTTTCGTTTGATTTCGCAGATTGTTCTGCTCTTGCTCCCAGCTATTGCATTGGGGCAATTTTCCGGATTCGTTACAGAATCCCGCACCGGAGCCCCTGTGCCAGGGGTTATTGTGAAGACAGGCGCCGGAGATTCTGTCTCCACCAACTTAGAAGGCTACTATGAATTCACCGAGTTGTCCACCACTCCTGTGCTGGTTTCCTTTGAAAAGGAGGCGTACGCGACCTTGTTGATTCAACCTGTCAAGAGCAGGTTGAAGCTTGATGTCAGAATGAGCCGAAATGACTACATCACTGATGAAGTTTTCATTTCAGCCACCCGGGCCACAGACAAGACCGCTACCAGCTACTCCACGGTGAGTGAGGAAGACATTGAGCGGATCAATTTCGGTCAGGATCTTCCTTTTTTACTCGACCAGCTTCCATCGACCGTGGTCAATTCAGATGCAGGTGCGGGCGTGGGATACACCGGCATCCGGATTCGGGGCACAGACCCCACCCGCACCAATGTGACCATCAACGGCATTCCGCTCAACGACCCGGAATCCCATGGTGTTTTTTGGGTAAATATGCCCGACCTGGCCTCCTCGGTCAATTCGATACAGGTGCAGCGAGGCGTGGGTACCTCCACCAACGGTTCCGCGCCTTTCGGAGCTTCCCTCAACATCGAGACTACGACACTCCATAGCGAGCCTTATGCCGAAATCGCCAATTCCTACGGGTCGTTTCATACTCGCAAGCATACCATCAATGCTGGAACCGGCCTAATCAACAATCGGATTGCAGTCGATGCACGGCTTTCTCGGATCTACTCCGATGGATGGGTGGACCGGGCTTTCTCAGATCTGCGTTCTTATTTCTTGTCTGCCGGCTATTACGGGAAAAAATCTATTCTCAAAGCTTTGGTATTCAGCGGCTCAGAGCAAACCTACCAATCGTGGTGGGGAATACCTGAAAGCTTTCTAAACGACCCCGAATTGCGACGGGATAACTACTACACCTACGACAACGAGACCGACAACTACACCCAGACGCATTATCAGCTGCATTATTCCTTTCAGCCAAATTCGGATTGGATTTTCAGGGCTTCAGGTCACTATACCCAAGGAGCAGGCTTTTTTGAGCAGTTTCGGGAAGATGAACATTTTGGGGATTATGGATTGCCTCCGCTGTTTTACCAGAATACCGAGGGCGACACCATCACAACCACTGATTTAATTCGGAGGCGCTGGCTGGACAATGATTTCTACGGTGCGGTAACCTCCCTCAGTTATCAGCCGGGAGAAAGGGTAGATGTTACCCTGGGCGGTGGCTGGAATCAATACGATGGCGATCATTTTGGCGAAATCATCTGGTCGCAGTTTGTCGGACCAACAGAGATCCGGGATCGGTATTATGACAACCGGGGGCTGAAAACTGATGCGCATGCCTATCTACGTGGCCTGTTTGATCTCACAGGTTCACTATCGGGATATGTTGATCTGCAGGGGAGAAACATCAATTACCGTTGGGGCGGAGAGAACCTTGAAGAAGCCGGAGTGGACAATGACCAGCGCCTCCTGCTGGGGTCCGTCACCTATACCTTTTTCAATCCCAAAGCCGGACTCACCTGGCAGTTCGATTCCCGAAACCAAGCCTACGCTTCCTTTGCAGTAGCCAATCGGGAGCCTGTCCGAAATGACTTCATTGACGCCACACAAGGCAACACTCCCCTACCCGAGCGGCTCAACAACCTCGAGGCAGGCTACCGATACAAAAGTCCCAATTTCTCCGCCTCCGCCAACCTGTACTGGATGGATTATCAAAACCAATTGGTCCTGAATGGTGAGATCAACGATGTAGGGTCAGCGATCCGCGAAAATGTTGCAGACAGCTATCGGACAGGCATTGAGCTGATCGCCGGGGGAAATATTTTACCCAGCCTCAGCCTCGGTGGAAATCTCACCCTGAGCCGCAACAAAATCGCTACCTACACGGAGTTTATTGTCAACTATGATGACTTCACAAGGGCCGAGACGACCTACGAAAACACTGACATTGCTTTTTCTCCGAATGTGATCGCCTCTGCGCAGCTCCGGTATTCTCCCCTGAACAACCTGGAACTGGCCATTCAAAGTAAATACGTCGGTCGGCAATATCTCGACAACACCCAGTCTGTAGAGAAATCGCTGGATCCATTTTGGGTCAATGACCTCCACCTGAACTACGTCATCCGCCCATCATGGGCCAAGGACATCCGGTTGGGGCTGCAGGTGAGAAACCTGCTCAATGAATGGTATCAACCCAATGGCTACACCTTCAGCTATATCTTTGGTGGAGAGACCTATACGGAAAATTA
>CAZLKP010000159.1:0-9923 GCA_964560095.1 uncultured Bacteroidia bacterium | reverse complement strand
GTTTCTTCTAGCGACAGATGAATCGGATGGCTCATGCAGACAAATTACCGCGGATTCCTACCGGGATCAATGCTTCGTGAAAAATCTTCAGCAGCATATGGTCTGGTAAAACTTTTTCTGTGATCCATGACAGTTCGCCAAGGAATCGATTCCAGTGTTCTTCCGGGCAGGCGAGGTAGCCAAATTCGAGAAAATTGGTATCGGAAAATAGCTTGAGCGGAGCGCCTGTGAGGTGGGAACAAACGTAGCCTAATTCTTCCAGGATCAACTTGCCCGGGGCCCAGTCCCAGGGCATGATGTTGCGATTGAGCGCGACGATCACATCAACCTTGCCCAACACAAAATCGATCATTTTTGAGCCGATTCCTCCGGTTTTGATGATGTTGTGGGGGGCAACTCCCATTCGAGCATACATTTTCCGGATCGTATCGGTCATGTAGTTGCGGTGATGAGCGAACCGCAGCTTTTTCCAGTGTCGGAGAGCCGGAGAGCTGACAAGTGTGGTATTTCCATGCTCTGTGAGCCAAACCCCCTGACCACTGATGGCAGATACCAGTCGGTCATTGAGCGGGTCGAAGATCACAGAAGCCAGGATTCGCCCATTGGCGTGAAAGGCGCATTGAAAGGTGAAACCTCCCCGTCCGGTGACGTAGCCATTGGTGCCGTCGAGTTCGTCCACAATCAGACCGATCTCATGCAACGGACAATCTCCATGGCAGGTTTCTTCGGTGGTGAGTCCCCATTCGGGGGCAAAGGCATGGACTCGCTTCACTACGAGCTGACTGATGGCCAGATCAACTTCAGATACAATGGTTGCATCGGCTTTTTGGTATGTCAGCAAAGCGTTTCCCCTTCGCTTCATCATGATGGCTCCTGCATCGCGGGCCAGCCGGGTCATAAACGCTACAATTTCCGTCACTTCCATCAGATCGCTTTTCTTATAAGACGCTGCTCTTGGTACAAATCCATGTATTTAACCTACGACTTTCTCCCTTCAGGTATGAGATCAATGATCAGAATGGTAGCTTTTTGTACCTCAATGGGAGGAATTCAAGGCTCGGCAAAATTGAGGCATCCGCAAACCTGTTCGTATTCAGTCGGATCGGGTGCTGGAAGAAATGTGAGCCCTACCTGATCACAGGTAGGGACTCACACAAACAAAAACACAACCCAATACCCTTACATCTCTCATGGAAGTGCAATCAATGCGCTGCGTCTTCCTGATTCAGTTTCCATTTGGATAGCATATTTCCCGGCTTTCCAATCAGATGTATCGATCTCCTGAATACCTTCTTCCCAGGATTCCACGCTAAAAATCCGCTTTCCGGCAGAGTTCCATACCGTGACTTTCACAATTCTGGATTCCAACGGAAGTTGAATGGCATCATCCAAAATTTCAGGACTGAAGACTGCCAACCGGTCAACGAATGGAAAAATATCCACAGTTTGGCTCAAGTGGACCGTTCCATTCTGATCGGTTTGTCGCAGACGATAGGTCTGGGGGATTCCATCTGTTCTATGGTCGAGATAGCGATACACGTTGAGCCGGTTACTGATCCCTTCTGCTTCTAGCAGCGTGATGGTTGCAAACTTGCCGTCTTCCAGTTTGCGTTCCACCGCAAATACTTCTGAACCAAACTCGGTGGTGGTGACCCAGGTAAGCTCAATGCCCGTCGGCAAACTAATCGCGTCAAACGCAGCCAATTCGCTCCCAAATGGTAAGGTGCTATCATATTTCCAATCACCTCTATGAAGGCGGTTGGTTTCTCCCAGCGAGGCCAAAACAGCTTCCCTGTTTTCTATATCCCAGGAAGTTACCTCCGACATCACCAATTTCACCTCATCAGGCAGTTGGCTGTTTTGTCCGTGGGATGTATATCCACCCAGGATCAGCACTAAGACAAACAATTTGGTGAGGGAAACACTTTTCATAAGAGAGAGTTCGTGTTTGCGGTACATAAAATTCCCTGCTTTTATTCGGACTTCTTGCCACCAAATCAAGAAAATCCTACACGTGTAATATTCACGGTAAATATGAAAACTCCGGATTACCTGGATCAACCCGATAATATGATATGAACTCAAGAAAGCATGCAAAATCATGGCGCTGGATCGCTCCCCTGGGCCTCATCATGATTGGAATGGGATTTTCCATGGCGGGTGAAGCGGCTGTTTGGAAGGGGCAATTCGTCGAGACCTGGAAGTGGATAGCGATGGGAACAGCAGGGTTGGTTGTGTTAAATGCCGGAATTTCTGTTTTTGGAGAAGCCGTCGTTCGCCGGATGTGGGACGAGATCAATAGATCTAAAGAAGAACCAGATGACTGATTCCGTAGAAGGGTTGGACCCGGAGGAAATGTCTGTCTGGACAGACAACCACTTCATGCCTGTCAAGCAGCGGGTCTGGGAGAAACTAGAAGCCCGTCTGGATCTTCTAAACGACCAACTGCGGACCCTGGAATTCCTTTCCGGTTTTCCAGAGGCTTGGCTCACGACGCCGGGTCGCATCTACCGCGGAGAACACTATCAGAGCTATAGCTACCGAAGTTTGGATGTGATGCGGCATTCCCGGGGAGAGAATCTGGCGTTGCTGCGTGTGGTATTGTTGTGGGGGCATCCGGTCGGCATTCATTTGATTCTCGTGGGGGAGCCACGTGCCTGGTGGCTTGAGCAGAAGAACATGTCTGTCTTACCCGTGAACGAATGGTGGCTGAGCTGCCACGACAATCCGTGGGTCTGGGAATTCCCGGATGAGGGTTGGGAGAAGCTGTCAGAGCTAACCCCAGGCCGATGCGCCCATGAGATTCACAGACGACAGTTTTTGAAGATATCCTCGTTTTTACCGGTAGACCAGATTGATCGTCTGGAAGAATTTGTCCAAGCGAAAGTACAGGAATTGGATGCTGGTGGGGCCACCTGATGGTGACACACTCCCAGTCATTGAAGGTCTTGGGTGTTGCCAGATTTGATCTCCTGAACCAACTGAGCTGGTACCTCCAGAATGCCGGCAATATCATCTACAGAAAATCCTTTTTTGAGAAGTCGAAGGATTATCTCTTTTTCTTTTTGTTCCCGGCCTTGCTCTAACCCTTCCTCCAGTCCTTCTTTGAGACCTTCTTCTCTGGCAATCCGTTTGTACTCTTCGTTTACACGTTCAATGATTCCTCTAGCCATGACTTCGTTGGTTAGGTTAGAAATGTTTTCGTCGAGCTTATGAACCATGTCCTTCTTCTGAAAAGAAGCGTAATTCTTGATGAAGCGGGATAAGCGGTTAATGGTTTTTTTGTCATATCCTGCTTCAAGTAAGTTACGAAAAAGTTGTGTTTTAAGTTCCAGCAGGGACTCATCCGGGATGTTTTTTCCCCGAATTGCCTCCCAGGCCGTTCGCATCACAATGCTGAAAGGGTTGCTGAAATCTGCAAATGCTTCCTGTGGCTGGCTCAATAGTTTGTAGGAAAAGAAACGATACAATAACTGCGATTCGTAGCCTCGTATCTCAAACTGACGAGGATGATAATCGGAATGGGGATCAGTGAGGATCACGAGAGGTTCTATCCGGATCTTGTACCGGTCGTAAAGCCTGTAATAGTACTGAAACATTCGCTCCTCAAAAAAATTGTCCTTATATCCCTGAACTTCAATGTGGATCAGAACCCACCGTTCTTCTCCGGAATTCAGCCATACTTTCACCAATTTATCAGCACGGCGATCGCTGGTCTCTGAATCCGGAAATAACTCTGCCAGCTCTTTATCCAGGAATTCGATTCTGGTAAAATCAAAATACTCAATGTGATCCGGATAGAACCAGGCAATCATTTCAGGAAAAAAATCCTCAATCACCCCTTTCCATAATGTGTCTCTCCTGATCATAACCTCAAACAAACAGTGAGAGGGATGTTCTCGAAACACAAATCTTCAGGTTTGCTCAATTCATTTATTGATGGAGCGAGCCCTGAGAAAACGTGAAGCCTTATTTTCGGAAAAATGCCCAGAAAAAAACATCCTCAGACCTCAGCCTCAGTCTCCTGAATCTCAACCAGTCGTAATTTTCACAGCTGATGTAGCCGGCAGCCGGGCATTTCTCACTGCCACGTGCTGGGCCAGCGCTTTGGCCAGATGTCCAAAGCTAGCGCGAAGCATATCATCTTGCTGTACGATCTCAGGTTGGCCGGACTCGTGGTTGGCAGCCATGCCTTCCCGCAGAGGGATTTGCCCTAACAATGGTGCCCCGATGGCATTCGCCAGGGATTCACCACCGCCTTTTCCAAAGAGGTAATACTTTTTCTCAGGAGCGTCATCCGGAATGAAATAGGCCATATTTTCGATCACACCCAGCACTGGAACATCGATCTGAGGATTGCGAAACATTTCCGCCCCCTTGCGCGCATCCGCGACCGCCAGTTCTTGCGGGGTGGTCACCACCACAGCACCCGTGACAGGCAGCGCCTGCACCAGGGTGAGGTGTACATCTCCAGTCCCTGGAGGCAGATCTACCAGCAGGTAGTCGATATCACCCCAGTTGGTATCAAAAATTAGCTGTTTGAGGGCCTTGGAGGCCATCGGGCCGCGCCATACCACCGCCTGATCAGGACGTACCAGCACTCCGATGGACATCAGCTTGATGCCGTGTCGCTCAAAGGGAATGAGCATATCCCGACCATCCATCTGCTCGACCCGTGGCTTGTCATCCTGAAAGCCGAATAGCATCGGTATAGATGGCCCATAAATATCTGCATCAACCAGTCCGACTTTTGCGCCGGTTTTTTGCAGAGCGACCGCCAGATTGGCGGCAACGGTGGATTTACCAACACCTCCTTTGCCCGAGGAAATAGCGATGACGTTTTTGACCGCTGGAAGGACTTCGTTGCTACGGGTGCTGGTGACCCTGGCACTCATATTGACCGTCACATCTGCTTCCTGGTCCACCATCAGTTTGACGGCATTGATGCAGGCGTTTTGGATGGCATCTTTTATGGGACAGGCAGGTGTGGTGAGCATCACGGTGAAACTCACCTTCTTTCCATTGATTTCGAGGTCTTCGATCATACCGAGCGTGACCAGATCCTTTTTCAGGTCCGGATCATCTACGTGACCCAGCGCTTCAAGCACCTTTTCTTTGGTAATTCCCTGATCTTTTTTTCCAAATAGCATAGCATGAATTTACACATAAAAAACGGGAGGGAAAGCAGAAGGTTTATGCCAATCGGTTTGAATGGCCATTTCTCTTTACCTGGAAGACCACACCAATACCTTCATAGCCCATCTCTGTCCCTGGTCAGACAGTTCCTGGATGTATACCCCAGTTGGTAAATCCTGGATATCCACCCGGATCCTATTTCCTTCTTGGTGCCATTGGCATCCCGGACCACAGCTTCTGCAAAGACGCCGATGTTGTCGTTGCTGTAATTTCTTTGACTGAGAATTTCAGACATGACAATAGGCCCTATGAATGGACATATTTCTTCCTACTGCAAACAGCCGACCTGCTTCACAGGAGATCTCTTCCGGGGAAGTCCAGCATTTCAGGTATCTTATTTCCTCAACATACACCTAACTCATCTATCTTGACGATGGACCGAAGAAACTTTCTCAACGGAAGCCTGGTAGCTGGAATCGGGACAGTGATCGGAGGCTGTACCACTTCTTCCACCAACGACCAGACATCAGCTACGTCGGTATATACACCGAACATCAAGCACAATCCCATGGCCGTTTCCACCTACTCTTTCTGGCAATTCAATGGGCCGAAAGAAGATGTGTCGATGGAAACCTGCATCGACAAGGCCGCATCCATGGGCTTCGACGGCGTGGAATTGCTCCTGGTTCAGATGAGCTCTGAGGAGCACAGCCATTTGCAAAAACTGAAACGCCAGGCATTGCATGCCGGGATTGACCTGATGGGGTTTTCTACTCATCAGAGTTTTGTGAGTCCGGACGAAGCCGAGCGACAGCAGAATGTCGATAAGACCATTCATCAAATTGAACTGGCGTATGCCCTGGGAATCCCTACGATGAGATTGAATACGGGCAGATGGGGCACCTCAGGCTCCTTTGACGAACTCATGGAAAATAAAGGAATCGAGCCGCCCCTCGCAGGCTACACCGAGGAAGATGGATTCCGCTGGGTAGTTGATGCGATTGAACAGGTACTTCCTACGGCAGAAAAGTGTGGGGTTGTGCTGGGGCTGGAAAATCATTGGGGCCTGGGCCGGACTGCCGATGGCGTGATGAACATTGTCAATGAAATCAACAGTCCTTGGCTGGAGGTTACCCTGGATACCGGAAATTTTCTGGAGAACAGGACGCAACAGATGGAGCAATTGGCCCCTCACGCTTGCCTGGTCCAGGCCAAAACCTACTACGGAGGCGGAAAGTGGTACAGCCTCGACATTGATTATCCAGCAATCGGTGACATGATGCGGAGGCACAAGTACCGGGGATACATTTCACTGGAATTTGAAGGAAATGAATCACCAGAGACAGCCGTTCCGAAAAGCCTTGACCTACTGAGAGAGGCTTTCTACTACGAGGTGTAGAGATACGATGATCGGCCATGTTACTCCACCAGCATCGCCGCACCAAACACGCCTGCGCTGTCGCCCAACTTGGGCTTCAGGATCGGGGTGTACATCTTGTGGTTGAACACGTGCTTTTCCGCTTCGGCGACACCACGGGTGTACAGATCCGGAATATTGCTCACCCCGCCGCCCAGTACAATAGCATCGGGATCCAGAATGTTGATGATGATGCCCATTCCTCTGCCGAAGAAGTGAATGAGTCTGTCCAGGGTGGCCACAGCGTGCTCGTCTTTTCTGTCGTCGGCTCTGTCAATAATGTCTTTGAGCTTGCGTTTTTCGCCTGATATGCTGTGATAAAATCGCTGTAGGTGAGGCCCGGCCAGCACGGTCTCGACACAGCCAACTCTCCCACAATAGCAGGTGCCGCCGGATTCGTCCAGAAATACGTGTCCCCATTCGCCTCCGATACCCTGCAATCCATGAATCACTTGTCCGTTCACCACAATGCCGCCGCCAACACCGGTGCCCATGATCACGCCGAAAACGACCTTTGCATCCGGCACCCTATCAGGCACGACGCCTAATTTGGCTTCTGCCAGGGCAAAGCAATTGGCATCGTTGGCCATGATTACAGGTATGCCCAGCTTTTTTTCGATGTTCTGTCGCAGCGGTTTCCCGATGAGTGCTACCGTATTGGAGTTTTTGAGCGTTTGGAGCTGTGGGTCCATAGCTCCCGGCGTACCGATCCCAACTTTCTGGGGAACAAGACCTGTTTCATCTTTGAGGAGTCCGACAAGCTTGCCGATTTGAGAAATGATGTGTTCGTATCCCTGTTGTTGCTCTGTCGGAACGCGAAGGCGAGCCAGGACCTTATATTGGTTGTCGGCATCGGCCACGACCCCTTCGATTTTGGTTCCGCCCAGATCAATGCCCCAGATTGGATTCATATGAAGATGTTTGTTGAGAGATACATGGAAGAAATCAATTCTCCAGGTCGGTCAGCCATTATTATTGGGGCCCAAACCGGATGGGAGTAAAACAGGAAATTGGGGAAAATGCTTCAGACTATGAAAGAGGAATAAAAAAACAGCGCTTCGAAAGGCGAAGCGCTGTATGCCTGTTGCTTCAGATCAGGGTGGGATCTGGACTGACCCGAAGAGAGCGATGTGCGGTAGGGAGGAAGTGGAGACACCGCACCGCTTCAAGCTTATTTATTTTCAAAATAAGAAATCTCCATGTATTTATCCACCCCCATCCAGAGCCAACTGTAATTGAAGCCGAATAAATGGTCTGAAATTGATGACGGGCTTGATGAGTTCCTGTTCCCGGTATCGGGTATTGAGGGTTGAGAGATCGGCAACTTCGACGTAATCATAATTGAGGACCTGCAATTGCCACCAAACCGAAAGGGCAATCACTGCACCGGAACCATGGCGCCAGCTACCCCCAGTCACCGGGCCGGTTTGGTGGTTGTTTTGGTGAAGATTGATGGGCGTGAGGATGTTTTCTAGGCTGGTCATGGAGGTGTTGAGGTAGCGGAGCTGGGCCACATGCTTGTATCCCAGGTCGATCTGCGACCAGGTCTTGCGTTTTTCGGATGCCTGTGAGGGTCTGTAGTGCCAGTCGGCCCGGGCAATAAACTGAGTGGTAGTATCAAGGGTGGTTTCTGAAAACTGCTCCCAGTTGAGATAGGACACATGCACCTGACGACGAAACAATTCTCCGTCCACATCCATCTTTCTGTTGACCCGGTATGCCCATCGAAGTTTGGTTTCCAGGTTTCGGGTGGACCTGTCGGTCAGGTTGCGGTCTTCGAAATCCTTGACATTGTAGGTGACATAAATGAATTGTGCTCCTTCAATTTTGAGCCGTTCGGTGGGCGTCCAGGTATAGATAAATTCCAATCGGAGATTGTGCTGGGTATAGTTGTCCTGTGATCGCTCCTGAAACAGAAAGGCATAGCGGCGCACCGACCCGATGAGTCGGGTAGTGGTCTGAAAATCTCGCGCCCAGGTGGCTTGCCAGCCGAGTGTCAGTCCGTAGTTGAGTTCGTCGTGGTCGTCAAAATTGTTTCCAGAAGGCGTGTCGTATTTCAGATAGCGGTTGGTTCCGATCAGATCCAGCTGATGCTGCTTCCAGGGGTGAGCCTGAAGCAGAAATTCCATGTTGGTCTGGTTTCGGAAATAATCTTTCTGGGTCTCCCGGTCTTCGATTCGCTCAAATTCCCGGTCTCCCAGCATTTGGTTATTGCTCACCTCATATCTTCGGCTTAGATACTGGTATTCATACAGAAAATATCCCCGAATAAATCCCGCTTCCAGCGACAGTTTCTGGCGGATAAATGCATCTAGCTGGCCAAATCTCAGATCGTTAAACTCCGATATTCCCTCGGTGATTCGCTTGTATTCAAAGATCCGTCGGTTCTGAAACAGCCGGTTGTCAGATTCCCAGACTACTTTGGGTTTCAGTCGGTAGGACCAGGAAAGCAATCCCCCCAGCGTATCTGATCGGATTCGCTCCACCGATTCAGACCGATAGTCATTCATCTCATTGGCACCGGCCAGGCCGGTGAAGGCGATTTGGGCTCCTTCTTCAAACTCCCGTGACACGGTGGACTGGCCGCCGAGGTTGATCTGCCTGCGTGGTGAGAGGTTCTTATATCTCGCACGGATACGGGTGTCTGTCACGACCTTGTCTTCCCACTCCCGGAGCCAGCCCACAAAAAGGGCTGGCGATATGCCCTGGTCCAGCCGCCCCGACCGAAAATCCCAGCTATACCCCACCAGTGGCTGGATCCGCAGGTCATCCATCGGCTTCCAGGTAACTCCAAGGTAGGGGCTGTAGCGTTGATTACCCGAGCTGAAAAACTGATCGATTTCGATCCAGTTACTTAGGGTCCAGTGTTTCGATAAGGAATAATGCTGCCAGAGGATGTGATGAAACTGCAGCTGCACGAAGGGATTATCGGATCGATTGCTGTTCAGCAGGTTTTCATGTTGGGTCTGCCAGAACAGTTGGTAGTGATCCGTCGAATAGCGGTAGCCGATCTGTAGTTCGCTGCGGTAGGTGAAGTTGTTTTGTCGTTGAAACAAAAGAGACATGCCATCACTCCTGGGGGACATGATCTGCCCCTCCAGCCCCTGAGGAAATAGTAACAGGATCGTCAGGTATAGGCACAACCGACTGGATCGCCACACCCTCTCAAGTTACTGGAAAAATGGGAGAGGAAACATCCCAATTATCAGTAGAAGTAGGGAGGTTTTTCATACGTAGAACCCGGCAGGGACAGGCAATCCAGGCATTCATCCGGATATTGCCACAGTTGTTTGAAGGGGATATACAAACAGGGGTCAGTCGTCCTGAAATCGAAAAAGGCACCATAGGTGTCAAAGCGGGTTGTGTCCTG
>CAZLKP010000158.1:0-9938 GCA_964560095.1 uncultured Bacteroidia bacterium | reverse complement strand
CAGGCTTGGAGCTGCTGACCATTCAGGGTGTAGGGAGAATGTGGCGCAACGGAGGGATAAATGCGGGGATGGTCGTTCCATTTTTCATACAACTGCTGGGTTAATTTGAGCGCATCTTCCGGGGTAGGGGAGGAGGCCGTCGGAAACATCAGCACCCCTTCCCCGACCATGGCTCTGATCCCGAGCTCATCGGCTGCCAGTGCGACCTCTTCCTCGAAGATGTACATGTCGGCAAAGCTGGTTACGCCGTGGGAAAGCATTTCCATGATGGCGAGTCTGGAGCCTGCCCGCACGGAAGCGGGAGAGAGAAACCGCGCCTCCATGGGCCAGATATAGTCTTCCAGCCATGTCTGCAGGGGCAGATCATCGGCAATGCCCCGAAACAGGGTCATCGCCGCGTGCGAGTGTGTGTTGATCCAGCCTGGGGTGACGAGTTTGCCTTTGGCGGAAATGATTTTCCGGGCCTGATGAGCCGGAGCAGATGCTTGGTCTCCAACATAGGTGATCTCAGATCCCTGTACCAGAATGAGTCCCCGCTCAATGCGTGGCTGGGTGCTGTCTGCCGTGAGAATCAAGCCATCCCTGATGGCCAGGTCCACGATGGGAGCTGAAACCGGATTATGGCATCCCAAAGTCAATGAAAACAGCAACAAGAAATACCCCAAGACCTGCCCAATGATTCCTTGGTTCACTTTCACTTTTGTGTATATTTGGTTCAATCCAATTAACCAATTTTACCCTGATGAAGAGATTATTCATGCATCGTCTTTTTGCGACATGCTTCATGTTGGTGGGGCTTGGCCTCTCTTTTTCCAGAGCGCAGGATAGTACAGAATCGGTGGAAGCCTTGAAAACCAAATTGAATCAGTTTGTGGAAGATTACCAAAATCTAGTTGCCACCAAAAATAAGCAGGCTGTTCTGGAACACTTTCACCCCGAAGCTACCAACAATGTCTTTGTGTTCAATATTTCGGGCAGAGGCAGATCAGTAAGTGGAAATGTCAGAGGGTTTTCAGCTTACATGGACAAGCTATTGCTTTCTCCCAACATAGAAAACAAATATGAGCTCATTGATGAGCCAATGATCAATGTAAGTGGAGAGGTTGCAACGGTCACATACAAAATCAGATACGAAATCAAGGAAGAGCATGGCATCTGGGTGAAAGGGAATGAAGTCGTCACCCTGGCTCTGGAAAAAACCAATGAAGAATGGTCTATTGTCCACTACAATATCGTCCAGATCGAAGACGAAAAGCTCAAAGGCACCTGTATTTGCGAGCTGTTTGTCGGTGAAGGCGAAGATTCTGAGGTTGTGTCAAAGACCATTGTTCCCAATGGCAGGAGCTATTCCACGAAATTCGACAACTTTGTGTTTCGCACCACCGAGTCTGGCGATTGGATCATTAAAACGGCTGAGGCTACCTTCAAGCGGATGGCTTCCGGGCAGCTGGTTCAGATGCTGCCCGATGGGGAGACCAAGGAGTTGGGCGTGCCGAGCGGAAAGCGTGAAACCGTTCTGATGATCCTGCGTGAAGGTATCTACAAGGATTCCTGTGCCCGGATTAAGAGTAACTGATTCATCCACAGCCTCATAATCAGCCATTTGCTCCCGGGCAGATGGCTGATTTTTGTTAGATTCCCGCCGAACAATTTTCCCGAATGTTTGTAACGCAGATAGAAAACTGGTCTTACATGACGATAGTTCTTTTTGTATGGTAAAATTCGTATACATTGGTGAACTGATATTGTTCGCATGAATTCATCTGCATCCAGGCATATCTGGCGCCATTTTTACCTGTTAGCTTCCGAGCTGTACCAGCTTGGACCCTGGGACTGGATGTTTGATGTGGACTTGTTTGGGATTCAGGATCCTGAATCTAAAGAGATTGGATATTGCGGGTTCCTGGGAGCAGAAAGTGGGGTCAAAGGGTTGGCATTGTTTCGGGGAAGCAGCGGTTTGTTCAGTTTTGCACGGCTTGTGGAGCAAAACCCTGAACAGCTGTACTTGCTTACATCTTACCAACTTGATGGACTGATGCTCACCTTTCGGGAGGTAGATGGGATGCTAGAAGAAGAACTGGAATATCTCCGCTCGACGGGGATGCATGTATCACCGGGAAGCATTGTTCCGATTCTCAAAGACCATGTTCCGGGGAAAATGCCCTGGAAGGTGGTCCACGAACGGATGGTCGTGCGGATGATTTACACCCTGGAGCAGGCCCTGATCGTCGCCAGACGTTTCAAAGATGATCCTGATCTGCTGGACAATAATGGCCCGATGCCCGACCGGATTCTTGTCAGAACGCCAGAAAAAAAGGGAGGAGTGCTCATGTGGTCGGAAACCTGGCTGCCAGAGCCCAATTTGCTTTCTGAAGTAGAAAAACGGCAGGCCAATGTCCTATTGCTGAGAAGCCGGTGCCAGGGGCTTCCTTCTCTCCAGGATGAATGGCTAACCGATATTTTCTATTTTCCCAGACCCATCGACCTGGAAGGCGATCGCCCTTTTCTCCCACAGATGGCTCTAGTCGCCAGTGTGGATCATCAGGCCGTGATTGCTCGTGCCAGCTTTACGCCCGGCAAGCTCGAGGACGGAGGCCTGGATGAGTGGTTTGTAACTGTGGTAGAAGACCTTGGCGGTCTGCCATCAGCCATTGTCGCGACACGCCCGGAAAGTTATGGATACTGGCTGCCCATCGCAGAGGCTCTTTCTCTTGAAATTCAGCTTCGGTCCAACGATCCCTTAATGGAGGATCTTAAGGCTGCTGAGTTCAACTCTTTTCCCATCTGATTAATTGCTCCAACTGTCCTTCATCTGGCGGTCCACCATGGCCAGCCCTTGTTCCAGGGTATGGGGTTGATAGTCCAGATCTACCTGGGCTTTCAGAATCACAAATCCGGTTTTGGGAGGACGTTTGGCGGTCTGATTCAGGGTTGCCGAAGCCACTTCCGAGATTAGGGAGCGATCCAGTTTCCAGAAATCTGCGATCCTGTACACCAGTTCAGAAATCGAGATCATTTCCGGCCCCGACAAATGATAAATTCCTCTGGCTTCTTTCATGACAGCTGAGACGGTACCGCTGGCCAGATCCTCCACCAAGGTTGGGCATCTCCACTGGTCGTTCACCACGTTTATGTTTCGGCCTTCCTCGAGAGATTTTTTGGCCCACAAGACGATGTTGCTTCGTGACATTGCCGGTGTGATCCCATACAGAAGCATGGTACGGAGAATGCTCCAGTCTGTGCCACTGTTCTGAACGATTTTCTCGGCCCGAAGCTTGGCTCCTCCGTAATAATTGGTCGGATTGGGGCTGTCAGTTTCCTTGTAGGGCCCATTTTCCCCGTCAAAAATGAAGTCGGTGGAGATGTGTGTAAACCTGGTCTGGTATTCCCGGCACAGGCCTGCAAGCATCTCAACAGCCTCTACGTTGTATTTATCGCAAAATTCGTGATCGGTTTCGCATTTGTCCACCATGGTCATGGCAGCAGTATGAATCAGGTCAGTGGGTTTTACCTGCCGAAACAAAGATTCCCAACCAGCGCGATTTTCGAGCTCAAGGGGCTCATAGTGATAGCCGCTGCGCAAAGGGTGACGATTGATACCTCTGGAAGTAGCAATGAGCTTAACCTGGGGCCGATCAGCCAGGAGATAGACGAGTTTTTGACCAAGGAGTCCATTGCTTCCGGTAAGCAGAATTCTTTTTTGCATGAATCTGAGCCGCTTAGTTCACATTTTCTGCTGCGAATATTTTGATTCTGTAGCACATTTCCGCGGCATTATGCTCCGATTTGATACAACTCGTTTCCTTTCACCGACACCATCATGAGCTCTACGGAAGGAAAGGAAGTCTGAGCAGTTTCGAAGGCTTGCTCAGCATTCGACTCATCCTCAAAAAATCGATACACAATCGCATATCGGGACGTTCCGTCAGGGAGATTGATCTGGAGATGATGCGGAATATCCTCACCTGAAGTCAGGTGGTCCGTTACCCGTGAACGGGCCATTTCCTCGTTATCTGCCCATTCTACCACGACCAGATACAGATGATCCGGTTTGATGCTCATGGTGCTGGGATTGGCCAGGATCCTTTCCATGGCCTTGCGAAAGTTGGAACTCCCCGGCTGATTAATGTAGGCCACGCGGGTATCGGCTTCGGTCATGTAAGGGTACATGTCGGTTTCCACACCTTGGACAAACAAGGAAGCATTGCGAGCGGTGGGATCCTGTACCCGGTGAATGTCCGAAAAGTAGATCAGCGCTTGCTGGTAATGATCCTTGATTTTGGGGAAATAGGTGTTCTCGTTCAATGCGGATAGTTCCATCCCGATCTCAATCATATCCTGATATGGTTTCATGTTGAGAAAAGGATATTCACCGTTAAAAGATTCTGTCCGGGCTTCGGAAAAGTTTAGGTAGAACTGAAAAGCTTTGGAGGCGTATTGCTCCATTTGCTCCTGCAGGAACGATGATGGTCCAATGGAAGTAAAGGTACCTTCGGCGAAGGTCATTTGCATGCCGATTCGCTGTAATTCATTCTGAAGCTGATCATACACCGTATAGAGATCCTGATTGGCATCAGCGGTCATCAGGGCTGCTTCCACCCTGGGAATCATCACTGAGTCCCGCTGCTCCAGGATGTTGATTAGGATTTCCTCCGAACGAATGGCGTCTGGGTTGACAACCGTCTGTGCATAGCCAGACAGTGTTTGGAGGAGCTCAGGCTGATGACTCAGTGCCTGAGTCAGTGCCGGAAATTCCCGCTCAAATGAAAATCCCGGTTGATCAGAATGATCATTCAGTCCTCGGCTGCGCATACGCCTGGAGGCGTCAGAAGCTTGG
Organism: uncultured Bacteroidia bacterium; assembly: GCA_964560095.1. Classification (GTDB taxonomy): domain Bacteria; phylum Bacteroidota; class Bacteroidia; order J057; family J057; genus JANQTF01. Next base: position 5,101 of record CAZLKP010000158.1, on the reverse strand, counting down.
GAAACAGAATCTCCTTCTGATTGCTCATTGAGGGAATTAGCCGAAGAACTGCTCCCGGAGGAGCTGCATCCCGAAGCAATAAACAAGGAGATCAAAGAGAAAAATAGCAGGAAGCGGAAGGTCATGAATGAAAGATTTGTAGCAATATATACGGAAATCCTGTGCTCAAAGGCGGAAATAATCACAGAAATACCCCTAGACGGGAAAAGAAAAGGGCGGAGGGCATCTACTATCTCAGGATCGATTGTCACGACACGGTTGTTTATTGAAAAATGGTCTATCGCCACCAATGAACGGGGCCGGAAGGCTCAACACAAGATATCTTGAGGAAGGAAGGGCTGGTTTTGTTCAATGGCTTCCATTTCAGCAAACAGGCAATCGAAGGTTGCTTTGACGATGCGCTGAACGACTTCAGAGTCGCTGCGGGTGGTGGTCTGATCATCAATCCAGACCCGGCTGGCCTCAGCGCTGGCGGCACCGATTATGACCACCGGCAGGGTGCGCGTCCGTATTTGGCGGATCAAATCGTTGGATTTCATGGATTTACCAGAAAAAAGCAAAATGCCATCAATGTGGTTGTTCAGCAAGAAATTCAGGACGGGGAATTCATGGCCAATCTGAATGATGATATGGTGATCGATGTCTCTGGCGGCAGAGATGAATGCTTCGAGTAACAGGGTGTGAAACCTCGATTCGAGAGAAGGCATCATTAGGCCCAGGGTGTAGGTTCTGTTTTCGCGAAGGTTTCTGGCGGTCACGTTAGGCCGGTAGCCCAGCTCATGTGCAAGTCTCCGGACCCTTTCCTGGGTGGAGGGGGAGATGCGGTGCTTTCCATTGAGGGCACGGGACACGGTGGAGGGAGACAGTCCCAGCCGTGTCGCCAGCTCAAGAATTGTGACCTGTTTTTTTCGCATGGAGGTTTAGGTGAGAGAGGTTCTGCGAACAGGTCTTTCCCGGATCGGGCCACATGAAAATTCTGCTATTCCCATGATTATCTTTTAGGAATGACAGAAAAGATAGCATGCCAGGCTCACTTAGCTATCATGGCTCGGCAGGCCCCTGCCCGATCTCCATCAATTCCGGGTTTTCGTAGAAGGGTTTGGGTTTGTCGAGGAGAGCAATGTGAGCCATGGCCCGAGCCACGGTCTGTACGGGAATGGCCCGGAAATTATGCCAGCCCAGCCTGGCGAGAACCGGATCTAGCCGCTGAAGAATCCTGCCTGACAAGGATTCGGCCCACCGGTTTTCCCGCCTGTTACCCAGCAACAATCCGGGTCTGACAATGATCACCTCCGCGATTCCCGAATCGCGGAGGGCTTCTTCCATGTTGGTCTTGGCCCGGTTGTAAAAGAAGATGCTCCGCTTATGGACGCCCATCGCTGAGATGGCAATGATTCTGCGGGCACCCTGGCGGGGAGCAGTCGCGGCAATCAAGGCCGGTAGCTCTACGTCAATACGCCAGAATGCTTCTCTGGAGCCGGCTTTCTTCATGGTAGTTCCCAGGCAGATGAATACCACATCGCAGTGGAGGTATTCGGCAAGGGCATCCGAATCGAACAGATCAACTTTCGGGGCTTTTACCTTTTCGCTGGCTCCAAGTCCCTGAGGGCGTCGTCTGCCCGGACATGTAATCTGGCTCCAGGCATCGTCTTTTTCCAGTAGCCTCCACAATTCGCCCCCTGTAAGCCCGGAGGCACCAAATATAACGCCCGTAAGGCCTCCACGTTTATCCGCTGATTTTGCACGTTTGGTCATAAATTCTACTGGTTCAGTTGACTGTGTAGGAAATTGGCGAAACTTAATGGCATGAATTTGGGTTCTATGTATATATTGTGACCACAAAAGCCCCACATGAAGAAAACTCATACGCTCCTCTTGTCCTTGTTCCTACTGATGGCGTCTCCACTTTTGGCCTCTGGGTTGGATAATCGCCCGATGGATGGAATAGATGGTTTCCGAATTGAAGCCTCTGTATATCCCAATCCTACTTCCGGGGTGTTTTTTCTGAACATTGAAAGTCAACTTTTTGAAACATTCGAGGTGAAAGTCGTGAATCTGATCGGTCAGCCGGTTCTGATTCGGGAAGTCTCAACCAATGAACGTACGCAGTTTGATCTTGCCGGCCTTCCTAAAGGCGTTTATTTTGTGAAAATAAAGGTGGATCAGCAACAGGTTGTTAAGCGGGTTATTTTGCAATAAAGGATCGAATTATTCACCTTCGATAGGTCAGGCCACTCTGCTCGAGTGGCCTGACTTTTTATAGGTCTCTGGTCACTTTGATCAGCCACTCCAGGTCTTCCCCTTCGAGATGCGGACTTAACGTGCTTCTCACGCTGTCATGATACTGGTTCAGCCAGTCAATTTCTCCCGGGTTCATCATAGACCGGATCACGAGGCGGGTATCAATGGGACACAAGGTCAGGGATTCGAAGCGGTAAAACTGCCCGAATTCATTTTTTTCGTGTTCACAGACGAGAATCAAGTTTTCAATCCGGATTCCATAAGCGCCGGAGCGGTACAAGCCGGGTTCGTTGCTCAGGATCATGCCTGGCTGTAGAGCTGGTTGGCTCCGGACCTTGTACCCGATCCCGCAGGGGCCTTCATGAACATTGAGAAAAAAACCAACGCCATGGCCGGTACCATGGCCATAATTCAGGCTTGCGGCCCAGAGAGGCTGTCTGGCCAGTGCATCCAACTGCACGCCCTGGGTGCCTTTCGGAAAAATCGCACGATTCAGAGCGATGTGGCCCCGAAGTACCCGGGTGAAGTCTTCCTTCATCTGATCGGTTACCGGACCAAGTGCGACCGTTCGGGTGATGTCTGTGGTACCATCGAGGTATTGCCCGCCGGAGTCAATCAAAAAGAGTCCTTCTGGTTTCAGGTTTGCGTTACTTTCCGGGGTGACCCGGTAGTGAGGCAGGGCGCCATGTGGCCCATACCCAGGGATGGGCGAGAAACTTTGTCCTTGATACAGATCCTGCTCTGCCCGAAACGCATTGAGTTTGTCGGCTGCCGACAATTCTGTGATGGATTCATGTTCAACGTTCCTGTCCAGCCAGGCGAGAAAGCGAACCATCGCTACCCCGTCTTTGACATGGCAAGAGCGGGAAAGGGATTGCTCGGTGTCATTTTTTCGGGCCTTCATCAGGGAAGTCGGCAACGCGAGTTCTCGACGTGGAACAACTTCGGGGATGGTTTCGAACAAGAGATAGTTGTTTCTCGCCGGATCTACCCAGATCAGATCGTCCTCCTCCAGTTGGGCTAATTCCTCTTCGATGGCCGAGTAAGGCATCAGCTGAACGCCTGCACGTTTAAGCTCTTCTGCGATCTCAGCCGAGAGCTGGTATTCATCCACAAAGAGCCAGGCAAGCTCCATTCCAACGAGCAAATAGCTCATGAACACAGGGTTGAACTCGATATCGCTGCCTCGAAGGTTCAGGAGCCAGGCAATGTCGTCGAGGGATGGAATTAGTAGAAACTGAGCGTTCTGCTTTTTCATCCGGGCTCTGACCTCCGACAGTTTGTCTTCCCTGCTTTTGCCGGCATACCGGATTTCATGGTTGATGATAGCTTTCCGCACTTGGGGCGGGCGGTCTTTCCAGATTTCTTCTAGTAGCCCTGCCACAGGGATTAGGGTGATTCCGTGTTTTTTCAGGGCTGCCTGCCGCTCTCTGAATCCATTCACCGTGATCAGCCTGGCGTCCACGCCCACAATGGAGTCTCTACCTGTCTGGTCGAGGAGCCATTGGTTGATGCCTGGCGTGCCTGGTTCACCGGCCTTCATCAGGGTGATCCAGTCGGGATTCAGTTCATGTTCAGCCTGGATAAAATACCTGGAGTCTGCCCAGAGGGCTGCCTGATCCTGGGTTATCACCACGGTGCCGGCGGAGCCGGTAAACCCTGTGAGCCAACTCATGGCCTGCCAGTGATCGGCCAGGTATTCACTTTTGTGGGGGTCGGTGTGGAGGTGAATATAGGCATCCAGTTGTTGGTCCTGTAGCCAGACCTGGGCTTGTTTGATGTTCATGCGCCGGAGAATTTGTCGTGGTTGGCAAAAAGGGGATCAGGCCAGGGCTTTTTTACGGATCTCTTCCACGTCTGACACGGTTTTTGGGGCAGGTGTGCCCAAAACCCTGTGGCCATCGGCTGTAATCACCACATCGTCTTCGATTCTGATTCCACCAAAATCGTAAAATGCTTCCAGGGCGGGGTAGTTGATGAAATCAGCCAGATGTTTGTTGCTGTTCCATTGCTTGATCAGGGGCGGAATGAAATAGCATCCGGGTTCCACTGTGATGACAAATTGTTCTTTGAGCTCTCGGGCCAGCCGGAGAGATTTCAGTCCCAATTGTTTTGATCGAACAAAGCCCTCCCCATATCCAACATGGTCTTCCCCGAGGTTTTCCATGTCATGAACATCCATGCCCATCATGTGACCGAGGCCGTGAGGAAAAAACAGGCCATGGGCCCCGTTTGCCACAGATTCATCGACATCTCCTTTCATGAGCCCCAGTTGTTGCAATCCCTCTGTGAGTACCCTAGATGCTATGAGGTGCACGTCGCGATAGGGAATGCCGGGCCTGAGTGCATTCATGGCCTGATCCATGCTATCGAGTACGATTTGATACACATCCCGTTGTCTGCTGGTGAAAGAGGCATCCACGGGAAAGGTGCGGGTCATATCTCCGGCATAATGCAGGGCGGATTCGCCACCTGCGTCGAGAAGGAGCAACTGTCCGGATTCCAGCTGATTGCCATAGTGGTGATTGTGAAGCACTTCTCCCCTGACGGAGCAAATAACCGGGAATGATACGTCCTGGCCGTTTTGCATGGCTCGGGCTCTCACAGCGGCCATCACTTCCGATTCTTTTATGCCGGGCCGAGCGATTTTCATGCCGGTGATGTGCATCTCTGCGGTGATGGTACAGGCTTGTTCAAGCTGGGCGATTTCTTCATCTGATTTGACAGACCGGATGGCCACAACGGCTTTAGCGAACGGCGTGGATGCTGCCTGGGCAATCCGATCTGGTTGCTGATTGAGCAGCGAGCCTAGAGACAGGGCGTGCGCAGGTCTGTAAGGTGGCAGGTAGTGCACTGGGCG
>CAZLKP010000157.1:7916-10038 GCA_964560095.1 uncultured Bacteroidia bacterium | reverse complement strand
GGTGAGATTGACTGTTCCTTCCACATGTAAAGGAACCTGCATAAAGGAGCTTCCGTCGTTTGCAGCGGGCGAGCTAGATGATTCGCATCCGGTACCATCTTGATCATGTTGCTCAGTATCTCCCCGCAAATAGGCATAGAAGGCAACCGTCTCTGCAGCCTGGCTTTGGTTCCGCCACCGATCAGGCCGTTGAAGCCGTTCGTTATGGATACGTTGCATCCGGCGGGAAAGCTCTCGCACATCGACCGACCCTCTGGTAGCGGTCGAACTGCTGTGAAGGCGGCGCATCATCTCAGCAGAGATCCGGTCGTTCCGGTATCTCAAAAATTCGTACGGGGTATCGGCCCACTCGAAGGTACGGATCTGCCCGGTGCGGTCAACCAGAAAGCCGGACAAAGCGCCACTGCTTTCATCGCGAATAGCCATCTGAAACATCACCGGAGAAAGCCTCGGGCTGCTCAGATAAGCCTCAGCAATCTCCAGTTCGGAGAGCTGTGTTCTGGCCTGAGGCTCAACCTCAGATTGCTGCTGACAAGAACTCAGCAAGGCACCCGTCATCAGGAGCCATATCATCAGATATGGGGTCAATTGGTTCATATGATCGGATGTTAGAGAATCATGAAATAGCCTAATAAGTGTAGCAATAAATTAAACAATATTTTTTTACGCTGCAACAAAAGGTGTTGAGTGTCAGTATGAGCAGTATGGGTTTGACAATAGAAAAAGGCCCAAGAAATCACAGGAATCCGTACTTATGGAGGAATCATTTCTCAGCCATTTATTCCACAAACAACAGACCTGTCCCGAATGCCCAACGGCGGTTGAGGTAGGAGCCTTTTTCGATGAACTGCTGGGCGTGTTGTATCCTCATCATTCCAGCAGAAAATTCGATTCGATGGCCCGCTTTGAGCTTCACATTCTAACCCTCAAAGAAGGGTTGTACGAAATGCTCTATCTGGCACCGAACCGGGGTGAAGACAAGGTCTCCAACAAAGCAGAATTGTTTTTCAATCGCCTTCCCGGGCTCTACGACAAGCTCAACCAGGACATACAGTCCATGTATGAAGGAGATCCCGCCGCTGTAAGTGAGCAAGAGGTAGTGCGCAGCTATCCCGGATTTTATGCCATTGCCGCCTATCGGGTGGCTCACGAACTCCACCAACTAGGGGTCCAGGTCATTCCACGCACGCTCACAGAACATGCTCACTTCAAAACCGGCATCGATATTCACCCGGCTGCCACCATCGGCAACCATTTTTGCATTGACCACGGAACCGGTGTTGTCATTGGAGCTACCTGTGAGATTGGAGACCACGTCAAGATCTACCAGGGCGTTACCTTGGGAGCGCTAAGCGTCAACAAAGAGGACGCTGCCATTAAGCGTCATCCTACCATTGATGACCATGTTGTCATTTATGCGAATGCCACCATTCTAGGCGGAGACACCACCATCGGCCACAACAGCATCATTGGTGGCAACACCTGGACTACCCAATCGTTGCCACCATTCAGCAAAGTGTACTACCGGCAGGAGAATGAACGGGTGAAGGAATAGATTCCTATTGCCCTATCGCAGGAGCTCCACCGCCAACGTGGAACGGATCTCGCTCCACTTCCACCATCAGACGCAGGATCACAGTTGCCTGATCCGGGTCATTGGTTCTTACGGTGATGGATTTGTTCTGAACACCTTCGCGACCACGGCTGTTGAAATTCGCCTGGATTTCAGAAGTGCCACCGGGAGGAATTACAGTATCCTTGGGAGCAGATGCGGTACATCCGCAGGAAGCCTTGACTGATTCGATGATCAGGTCACTTTTGCCGGTATTGATAAAGGCATACTTGACTTCGACATTTTCGCCTTCAATTACGGTGCCTGCATTATAGGCCGTTTGCTCAAATTCAATATTGGGCATGAGTGCTAGTTCCTCCTCAGTATAAACCTTGTTGAGGTTTCCCACCAGGGTGAGCGTGATTTCTCCGGTCGCTTCATCGCTGGTCGGAATGCGAACAGATTTGGTGAAAGCGCCGACAGACAGGAAATTCTCTCCCACCACTTCCACAGTTACAACAGTTTTTTCTCCAGGTGCCAGCGTGGCTTTACCATAGGAAGGCTTCAACA
>CAZLKP010000157.1:3016-7906 GCA_964560095.1 uncultured Bacteroidia bacterium | reverse complement strand
TTTCTGAGGCGGGCTCCTGCAGCATAGTAGCAGTGGATCCCAGGTTCTTCACCTTGAAATTAATGGTTTGGGTTTGATCTGAATTCAACACACCCATGTTGTGGGCAAGACGGTCAAAGCCCAGATTTCCAACCTTGTTGTTGTAGAGAAGGTCCTCCTGATTCTGGTCGGCCTCCACTTTCCCTTTGATATAGAGAATGACCGGGCGCTGTCCCCTTTCGTATTGAACCGTTACGGTTTTAGTGAAGTTGCCGACAGCCGCTGCATTGTAGCGAACTTTGATTTCACCATTGGCGCCGGGTGCTATTTCTTCACGGGTCCAGTTAGGTGTCGTACATCCGCAGGATGCTCGCACATTGGTGAGCTTAATGGGCTCCTCAGAGGTATTTTTGAAGGTAAATGTGTGGGTCACTGGCGTACCCCGAGGGATATCCCCAAACTGATGGGTTGTTTCATCAAATTCAATGAGGGCCGCCTCCTGAGCCTGGGCGTATAAGCCAACGGCAAGACCGATGACAGTGGCAATAACGGTGAGGTAGGATTTGAACATGACTGACTGAATTAGCAGTGTCTTATTTCAAAAGAGAAACGGAAAACGAGGTCACAGGTTTTCTTTCACTGACAAATATAACGTAAATGAAGAACTGTTGGTAACAGGAATCCATTGTGTTCTACCTGTCTGTTTGTTCGAATTCCTCCAGAATAGCTTTCAGTTGGCGCCGAAGTTCGGTGGGACGGTAAGGATGATGATGCCTGTACCACCATTGAAGGACCACCAACAGGAACACCACAAGCACTGCAAAGGCCGCCAATCCAATGATGGTTCTCTGATCCAGATTGGCAAACGGTTCATCTCCCTCCATGAGGAAAAAGCCCAATCCTATCAGGAGCCCGCAGAGCACCTGAAAAAATCTCATGTTTACAAATATCCCAAGCTGCTCATATTTGGCCCGGATATAGTGGCGGACAGAGGCAGCGGGAGAGGAAGAATGAATAGCCAATTGCCTGCTCCGGCGGTAATACCAAAAAAATAGTCCTGAGGCCCCCAGAAATCCACAAACAGCCGGGAGGCCTCCAGGTTCTTGCTGCCGGATCACCGAAATCAGGAAAAGAATACCCATCACCGCCATGAAGACCGCAACCACCAAAAAATTCTTGTAGCTGTTTTCCTGCTCAAACAAGCGCAATTTCTTTTCCAGGGAAGAAGGCAGCCTGGTCGTCTTTCCAGGATCTACCTCCACAGGCTCGAATGCCTGATTCAACCAGATTTTTTTCATATTGTCTAACTCGTTCATGATGTGGATGTCTTGATCATGGAACTCAGCTTTTTTCGGATGCGGTTGAGGCGCACCCCAACATTGCTCACAGATAGGCCCGTGACTTCGGCGATCTCATCGTAAGACAGCTCCTCGAGATACAAGAGCACGATGGTACGGTCAAGCTCCCCCAGGTTGGCAATCGCTTCGCGTAGCCATTGCATTCTGGTTTGTTGGTCCATGTTACCTTCGGGATCAGGCTGCTCGATCACATCGGGGAGCTGATCAAAGCTGGTCTGCTCCTTTCTTCTCCCCAGGGTTCGCCGATACATCAGCGCCGTGTTGACCGCAATTCGGTACACCCAGGTGCCCGGGCTGCTTTCTTCCCGAAACCGCGGCATCGACTTCCAAATCTGGATCAGAACTTCCTGATACAAATCCTTTTCTTCCTCCGAATGGAAGGTGTAGAATCGACAGATTCTGACCAGTCTTTCCTGGTATTCTTGCACCCATGCCAGAAAACGTTGCTCCATGAAAAAATGTGTTGAGCGATTCGTTTGGGACCTTGGTTGCCGTTGACCAGGGTTGTATTACACTTCCCGGCAAGATTATTGTCGAAGGTCCAGCACCGTCCCTGATTCAGGAAGCATGTCTGCAGTCAGTACCACGACGCCCCCCGCCAGACATCCCAGGGTCGCCTTGTCCCGAAGGTAGATGGATTCGCCAGGAATAATCCATACGGGCCCAGAGGCGGAAAGAGTATTCACATGATCAACAAATTCTCTGAGTTGCTGCTCTGGCTCAGACCAACGGGTAGCTGCATGCGCATTTGATCCGATCGCACTCCCATGTCTGTACAGTCCATGCCCCCACCCTGCCAGTAGCAGAAACAGAGCTGCATACCTGGCCCAGGACCGCTGTTGTGACCAACCCACCATCCAGACGGCCAGCATGATGATTATCCAGGCATAATAGCGGGTTTCCTGCACGTAGGTCCAGGTTCGAATCTCATCGTGGATCTCCATGGGCGTCCGAAGAGACAACCACCCCAGCATCAGACAAATCATCCCTCCTACAATGACTGTGAGCATAATATATCTTTCCCTGACATTCTCTGATGATGATGTTACCGACCAAACACTGCTAGAAAATATACCAATTACAATACCGGACCCTGTCAGCAAGGCGAGGTGGGCGACCAATCCGAATGGCTCGCCCCATCTGTTGGTGATGCCTTCTGCACTGACATACAGCCAGGCCTTTACTGGAAATGCATCCCAGGACAACCAGTGCTGCGGATACCTCCCACCGGAAACGAGGGTATCTCCTACCCCGCCTGACACCGGATGGCTGGGCTTCAAAAGCCACCAATAAGCCACCATCACCACAACTCCGGCTACACCGGCCACAAGGGTCTCACGATTGGGAAGCAGGGATGCCCCATTCCACCAGGATAGGAGGGCTGAAATCAGGATCAGGGGAACATAGGCGATTCGAAACCAGGCTGCCACAAGCAGCATGAAGGTAGCCAGCAAGTAGCCAGACCAGGTACGATCCATCATCCATGCACTCGCAATCAGCGCTGCTCCAAGCGCCAGTGTGTCTGTATCGGTGAAGTACCTGAAGGGTGTGAAAGAAATTGCCCAAAAAAGGAGCAAAAAGACCTCTGACTGCCAGTTCAGCCAGGAGCGGAGGCGAAGCATCAGCATGCGGAGCCCCACAAACACCAGCAAAACGGCCAGCCAGGAAATGGCTTCAGCCGTGAGCAGCCAGTCACCTACCAGGGTGAAGAAAACTCCCGCCAGAAGGCTGTATCCCGGAGCCCAGGACACGAGCGGTTCGAAATGGACGTCCCCGGTAGATGATTCCAGATAAGGCTCAGAAAGCCCATGTCCCGCTAGCCAGCTGGATGCAGCCAACAGTTGGCGATTCCGGTCAGGACCAGAGAAGGTGTGATACAACGATGACTGCCCCAGCTGGGCCACGACCGCAAAGATCCATATCCAGGCTACCCATCCGGGCCTGACCCGTTGAACAGCAGAATCGCACACGCATTCGGTTACTTTCTTACCCATGAAACATTGGGGCTGCAGAACATCTTCGTTCGCGGAAGCAAACTGTTAACTTCCTCTCAACATCGGAACCTGTGAACTTGTTCCAAAGGCTGATATTTGCAGCCAGGAATATAGGAACCAGTGCGAATTCCCCCAAATATCAAATTCTCCACTCCTAATTACCATGTGTTTGTGATGACTGCCAAAGCTCCCATTTTGATCCTGTTGTTCTTCCCACTGTTTGTATCCGCTCAGGCTGTTCAGGTCCGTGTTGAATCTGAAGATTCAACCTGGGAATACAGAGGCAATATTCGGACGTCGGAATCAGTGATGGCTGGTGCAGAGGCCAGTCTGGCAGAAGCACTTTCCAACTACGAAGCGCCTGAGCTGCCCATGACCCATTTTGCAGCTGAACCTTCAGCCGAAAGTCACCAGATTCGCTGGACCTCCGGCACACCCAGACAGGGATTCCGCCTGTATCTACAGCGATCATCAGATGGTCTTAGCTGGCAGGAAATCGGCACGATCACAGGCGAGGCAAGCCAGCAACCGTTGCAGGACTGGGTCTTTGAGGATCCACAGCCCCTTGAGGGAGCCAATTATTACCGGCTCCGGCAGGTAACCGCTGACGGCACCTCCGTGATCAGTGATGTATTGGTACTTGAACGATGCCCGGGGGGCTTTCACACGACTTCCTTATTTCCTCATCCGGTCATTTTCGGGACAAACATCCACCTTGAACTTGAGTCCCCCAAACCGGTTAAGATCAGACTTCTGGGGCCCTCCGGGGAAGTAATCGGGATCATTTTTCGAGAAACAGCCACTGTCGGCACCCATGATATCGAAGTAGATGTGACGGAGCTGGATGCGGGCACATATTATTGTGAAATCATTGTAGGTGGCCAGCGGGCTTTGCGGGAGGTTGTTCGCTAATTTCTCCCACCACCGGAAATGCTCAACTCCAGGTTGTATTCTTTGATCGCCCGGTAAATGGCGGTGGCAACAGACACCTGTCCTACTTCGGAGGCCAGATATGCCTCCTCTTCAGAATTGGTGATAAAACCAATCTCAGTGAGCACAGCCGGCATGCCGCAGGCGTATAACACCACAAAAGGCGCCTGCTTCACACCGCGGTTGTTGCGATGAAGACGGCTTTCAAACTGCCGCTGGATTTTGTCTGCCATACGCAGGCTTTCCTCCCGGTAGGCATTTTTTAGCAGAGAAAAGAAAATGAAGCCTTCGGGACTGTTGGGGTTAAAGTCGCCATAGACAGAGCGATAGTCGTCTTCCAGCAAAATGGCCTGATTCTCAGCGATGATCCGTTGGTAGGATTCCTGACCGGGATTGGTGCCCAGAATATAGGTTTCGGCTCCGGATTTGGATCTGTCGGTGAGGCCATTGCAATGAATGCTAATGAAAAAATCGCCACCGGCTTCCAGGGCGATTTCACCCCGACGCTGCAGCTCGATGAATTCATCGGTTTCTCGGGTGAGCACCACCTCAATCTCCGGCATTTCGCGAGCCATGATTCGCTTGACCTGCAGCGCGACAGCGAGTGCGATGTCTTTTTCATGATGATC
>CAZLKP010000157.1:0-3006 GCA_964560095.1 uncultured Bacteroidia bacterium | reverse complement strand
TCTCCGGCGCCGGGATCCTTTCCGCCGTGGCCAGGATCAATCACCAGGGTTCGGATGCCCATACCCGGAATTGAGGGTGAAGAAGCAAATCTATCCGAAGAGATTATCAGGCTGCTGGTGAGCAGGCCCAGGCACAAAAAAGCGATCTGTTTCATACAACCTTTCATGGCATTCCATCCCCTTTAAGCAAAACTTTTATCGGGTACATTCCTCACAGTATATTGTGCCCCGATTGGTTCATCGTAGCAGAGATCTTGTTGACAGATAACCTCAAATATCGGGTAAATATTGGCAGAAAGGCCACCTTCTTCCTGATTGGTCTCACTTTCGGATTGCTCCAGGTCTCTGCGCAGACAGATTCGACCCGGCAGGCCGTTGTGATGGATTCTGTTGTGGTAGACACGGCTGCTTCCGATACGGCGATGTTATTTCCCACCACAACAGCAGCCGACACGACCAGCGCTCCTGATCCCAAGCAGCAAATCATTGATTCGCTGAAAGCCAACAGTGACCTGCAGGCCGAGGTCGCTTATTCCGCCCAGGATTCCATCGTGTTTGATATCAATTCCAGCAAAATTTTCCTTTACAACAAGGGAGCCATGACGTACGATCAGTTTGAGTTGCAGGCGCAGAAGGTGCAGATCAGCATGGAGGATGAAACACTCTGGGCCGGGCCGGACAGAGATACTACCGGTGAAATCATCTCCGAACGCCCTCAATTTAAGCAGGATGATGACAATTACACTGCAGACGAGCTCACCTACAATTTCAGCACTGATAAGGGGCGCATTATCGGAGGACGCATGGTTGAAGGGGATGCGTTTATCCTGGCCGAAGTAGCCAAATACCATGAAGATGGCTCTTTTCACGGTGCCAATGGCAAATACACCACCTGCGATGCCGATCATCCGCACTTTTACATTGAAAGCCGGAAACTCAAAGTGCTCGACAATCAGCAATTGATCTCCGGCCCCCTGAATCTGGTCATTGCAGACTTTCCAATACCGATTATCGTGCCTTTTGGGTTTTTGCCCAAATTAAATACACAGGGACAATCCAAGGGGCTGGTATTGCCTCAATATGGCAATGCGCAGGACCGGGGCTTTTTCCTCCGCGGCCTGGGCTATTATCTGCCGATCAATGAAAGCTTTGACCTCAAGCTGGATGGCGATATCTATACCCGAGGTGACTGGCGGCTCGGAGGCAGGCTGCGCTACAATGTACGATACAAATACAGTGGCAACTTCAGCCTCGAATATGGGGTACAATCCTTCAATGAACGAACAGACCCCGATTACCGCCGGACTTCCGCCTGGAGAGTGAACTGGAACCACAACCAGCCCATTAATCCAACAGCTCGAATCTCTTCCTCGGTCAACATTTCGAGCTCCAGTTCCTTCAACCGAAATATTTCTTACCAGCAGAGTGATTTTTTCCAAAACAACCTCAACTCTTCCATCAGTTTCTCAAAAACCTTTAACAACCTGCCTTTCAGTCTCAATATGTCGGCCCGCCACCAGCAGGATTTGAATAAGGGAACCATGAGTCTCCAATTGCCGGAATTCAGCTTCAATGTGAACCGACAAAACCCTTTCCGGAATGTGCAGGGCAAAAACCTCAATTTCTTGCGCCAGCTGGGAGTGACATATAACGTGCAGGCGAGAAACAGCATCCCGACCATTTCCGATTCACTGCTGTGGCAGGTTTTGCTTAACCCCAGTGACAGCGTCCTGCTTCCCGAGGTCACAGGCGGAGACACTGTATTTGTCAACCGGTTGGGTAGCGAATTTTTCCGGAACGGCTTGCAACACAGAGCCACAGTGAATACCCAGATCAAGCTGCTTCAGTACATCAACATAGCCCCTAACTTCAACTATAACGAAGTGTGGTACACCAAAACCACCACCCGGAGTTTCAATGCCGAAACCCGAAAGGTAGAGGAAATCGATATCCCGGGATTTGCACGGGGCTTTGAATTCAATGGTGGGATCAGTGCCAACACCAACTTTTACGGGATCTACCAATTTCCCAAATCGCGAAGGCAGGTTGCCTTCCGACAGCGCTTTTCTCCCAGCATCGGCTACAATCTGAGGCCTGATTTTTCAGATGAACAGTGGGGGTTCTATGAAGAGGTCCAGGTTGATACCATGGGAAACACCCGGCTGTTCAGCGTCTTTTCTGATGGTATTTATGGTGGGCCGGGCTCCGGGGAACAGCAGGCGATCAATTTCAGCCTGAGCAGCGTGCTGGAAGTGAAATACAGAAAATCGGAGAGCTACCTGGACGATTTTGACGAAAACGAAGATCCGTTTGAGCGCGTCAACATTCTTGACAACATCGGCATGTCAACCTCCTACAACCTAGCTGCCGACAGCTTTCAATTGTCCACGGTCCGGGTTTCGGGCAGAACCAGCCTGTTTGGCAGCAAATTATCGATCAATGGTAGTTCCAACTTTGACCCGTATTATTATGGCGGAAACGATGTTCCCATCCCGTTCGATCCCGGCAGGGATCGTCGTCAGAATCGTTTCCTGATCAACGAAACTGGTCAGCTGGCCCGTCTCACCAATGCACAGATTTCTATGCGTACCTCATTTCGGGCCGACAAGCGGGGCGGCAAGAAAGAAGAAGAACAGCCTGAGGGAAAGCGTGGTGCGTGGTTCGACAATCAGTTATTCAACGATTTCCTGATTTATTCGGATCAGTATGTCAATTTCGATATCCCATGGACCATCAACCTCGGATATAACCTTTCTTACCGCAAGCCGGGCAACGACCCAGCCACCATCACTCAGACAGTCAATGCCTCCGGTAGCATCAGCGTGACACCCAATTGGCAGGTACGGGTCAATTCCGGATTTGATATTCAGAAATTCACGTTTACCAATACTTCTGTCAATGTGTATCGACTCCTCCACTGCTGGGAAATGTCTTTCCAGTGGGTGCCTTTCGGCCCGCTCAAGAGCTATTCTATAACCATCAACGTGAGGAACCCAACTCTGCAGC
>CAZLKP010000156.1:0-10056 GCA_964560095.1 uncultured Bacteroidia bacterium | reverse complement strand
TCCTTCGCTGCCCCTCAGGCGGCCGGTGCCGCCCTGTTGCTCAAAGACGCATATCCCAATGCATCCGGAAAAAAAATCCTGGAAGCGCTCTATTATTCTGCGCTTGATCTGGGCGATCCCGGCCCGGACAACAGCTATGGTAATGGGCTGATGAACCTACCAGCGGCATTTTTGTGGCTGCAAAACCAGGGGTTTCTGCCCAGGGTACCCAATGACAGCAATAATATTGCCATCAGTAGTTTTTTTACGGGGGATAGCATCACCTGTGATAGCATGGTGTATCCCCTGTTGTCGTTATCTAATCCTGGTCCCAATGTCATCCAAACCCTGACCGCTGTGCTGGAGCGAAATGGAAACACCGACACCCTCATCTGGACAGGTAACCTCGCTCCCGGCGGCAATGCGTTTTGGGGGCTTCCTGGAGATACCATCGCTACCGGGTTGAGCCACTTTGTGGTGACCATTGTTCAGGTCAACGGGCAGGAGGATCAGCAATACCTTGACAACCGAGCCCGTGCTCAGGTAACACGACTGCCACTGTCGGCGCCACTGATCACGCTGCCGGAAGTGTGTAAAGGGGCAGAAATCCTGGCAGATGCCGGGAATGGAGATGTTGCTTGGTACGGGTCTGCTTCGGCCAATGAACCGGAACTTATCGGCTCGCCAGTTCTGATCGGTCCATTCAGTACCGATAGCTCGGTGTTTGTGGCCCAACGGGAACGGCTGGTTGCGGGAAAGTCTAACAACCAGGATGAGGGAAATTATCAAACCGATTTTTCCTATTTGATCTTCGATGCCGAAGTGCCCTTTGTGCTGGAATCTGTGACTGTTTATTCACAGGGAGATGGAAACCGGCGAATCGTGCTCCGCCAGTCAGATGGTATAGTTTTGCACGATACCACGATGTTTCTCAATTTTGGGAAAAGGATTCTGACACTGGATATGGAGGTGCCTGCCGGGGCATCTCTGGAATTGGGCGTGGAGAGTCAGTTCGTTCGTTTGTTGACCACGACAGAAGATGTGCAGTTCCCGTATGAAGTTCCGGGTGTTTTGTCGATCACTGGATCCGATCTCGGCCAACAAGTCTATGCTTATTTTTACGACTGGGAGATTGTGTATGAAGGATGTCGGCGGCAGATCCCTGTCCTGGTGAGTACAAGCCCCAAAACCATCAGCATATTGCCTGAGGACTCGACCGTCTATCTGGCGGCCGGTGGCATGATGCAGTGGGATGCCCAACCATCCGGGTGGTCGCAGGCGTCGTGGAATTATGGAGATGGGACATCAGGTACGGGAGCTGTAGGTACTCATGTATATGACTCGGCTGGCCGTTATTCTGTGTTTGTGACCGGACAATATCTTTCAGGCTGCTCGGCTTCTGCTGGAGCTGAAGTCCGGGTGGTCGATTGGGCGCTCGGAAGTCTGGATCCATCTGACTGGGGGCTTGATCTGTTTCCCAATCCGACAAAAGGGAAGATCATGCTCACCTGGAGTTGGTTGCCCGGAGAAGAATTGGCACTGGAAGTATGGGATGTGGCCGGAAAGATGCTGAGAAAAGAATGGATCAGACCTATGGGAGGCTCCTGGGAGTTGGACATTCAGGATATGGCTCCTGGTTCTTATTTTCTTCGATGTCAAAGTGGTGGCCAGGAATCGGTGAAGAGGGTGCAGATCATTCCCTGAAGAGCTGGTTTTTTTACCATTTGTTTCGGGGATGTAGATGATTGGGAAAGCTGGATCCGCAAGCCCCGGAAATGGCCGAAAAAATGGTGCGCCTGGCCAGTCAACCGGCTAAAATTCCCTGACCTCCCAGGTAGATCAGCCAAACGAAGGTCACCAGCCACCCGATAATGGTGATTTGCAGAAAGATGTCTCCCAGCAAAATTCTGGTAGGACTACCGCTTTTCTCCTCCACAAAGGTAAGTTGCATGTACCTCAGGACCCCCAAGACCACAAATCCTGCAGTAAAATAGAGCTTGTCCGAGCGAAAATGCGCTATCACCTCGGGATTGCTCACATACAGCAGATATCCAACGATTAGGACAGAAGCCATCATCACCATGGCTCCGTTGATGAAAAGCAGGTTGTATCCTTCGATGGATTTGCGTATTTCCAGGCCA
This sequence comes from uncultured Bacteroidia bacterium, assembly GCA_964560095.1. GTDB lineage: Bacteria > Bacteroidota > Bacteroidia > J057 > J057 > JANQTF01. The sequence continues at coordinate 7,936 of CAZLKP010000156.1, read as the reverse complement.
TTCGAAGCCAGCAGCACATCATCCCGGCGCTTGGCCAGACCCAGAAACAAGGCCCCCAGGAAGGTCATCACCACGATCCACATCGACAGGGGAATATCCGGCGTTACGACCCTAGCCCCGACCCCAATACGGATCACGAACCCCAGTCCGATGATGAAAATATCCAAAAGGGCGATGTGCTTCAGCCAAAAAGTGTACAGAATGTTCATACCCACATACACCAGTGCCAAATAGAGGGCCCGCAGATCGAATACACCGATCAGGATCAGACCGCAAAAACCCATCAGGGTCATGGTGGATAAGGCCGCTGGGACAGATACCGTGTTGGCGGCCAGAGGGCGGTGTTTCTTTTTGGGATGAAGGCGATCTGCTTCCCGGTCGCGCCAGTCGTTGAGGATGTACACCGCCGATGCGATCATAGAAAAGCCCAGGGCCCCCCCCACCGCCACCATCAGTGTGCGCGGCTCTGTGATCCGCAATCCAAAAAAGGCAGGGAGAAGAATGAAGACATTCTTGACCCATTGATGGACCCGGAGGAGTTTCAGGAATTCCCGCATCATTCGCCAAAAAAAGACAGTTTCCGCCAGTTCCCCAAAACCTGCTACTTTTATCCTGTTCCCAACAATTTTACTCATGGCTGCACCTCCCAAATGGTTCAAAACGTGGTATGTGAAATCCCTCAATGAGGTTCATCAAAAGCTCAGGGATCCGGAGGAGAGCAGGCGCTGGCTGGGGGAAGCGCTGGAGGCTTTTCAGGGGAAGGGTGAAGCCGACCTTCAGCATGAGATTGGCAAAGGTATTGAGGCCCTACCGGAACAACCTGCTCCTGAGCCTCCGGAGGGTTGGGAAAGGCTGTCGGAGCAACAACAGGCATTCATCCTCAACACGATCAATGGCCATCAGGCCCTCTCTTCTGAGGCTGATGGCCAGCAACTGGAATCGGCCACTGCCAGATTGCTGAAAGGTGAGCTGTTGCGAAGCCCGTATGCGTTGTGGGTTTGGCAGGTCCTTCTGCGACGGGCCGACCTGGCAGAGGAAAATCAGGTAAGACATTGGGTGGATGCAGAAGAGAGAAACCTGAAGGCTTTTGAAGCTCGCTATGAATTATGGGAAACCCTGAGAACGATGCCCGGAACCATGGTGGCTGATCCGGAGGAAGCCTGGAAATATCTGGAAAAGCCGGAAAATCTCCCTCCTCGCAAACCGCTTCGAAAACAGAGGCTTTATTTCCTGGTTCCGCTGATTCTCTCTGCTGTGCTGACATGTTGGGGTGTGCACTGGTACATCTCAGCCGAAGGAGATCCCGTTGCGATATCTTCGAATATAGTGGCCATACCTGTGGGCGTCAGATCAGAAGCAGGCATGGAGGGAAAATCATGGCAGATCAACGGGCGGGTGGACTTGTTGGTCAATCAAACCGACAGCCTGAGCCTCTGGGAAAGTCAGATCCAGTTTTTCAAAGGAGAATATCGTCTGGAAGCTTCTGAGGACCACTGGCAGGCGACGGTCATATCTGGAAAACTCCTCCTGACAACGCCGAGAGAAAGGTTCCGGATGTTGCCGGGCGAAATTCTCAGTCGGCACAAGGAGAATTGGTACAAAATGCCGGAGTGATCAATGTCAGCTGACAAGGGAAAATTCCCACAGACCGATCAGATTGCCCAGGGCCAGATTGATGGCCCCCAGGGTGATCCCAGACACCACAATCTCCCGGTTGTCGAGTTTTTCGGCCACAGGACCAATAAATGGAGGCCCCATAATGCCGGCGACCTGTGTGATGAGGGCCGTGTCGGCATCGACCTGAAAGAGCCTCATGAGCAGGCTATGAATCAGCATAGCGCTGAGGCCGATGGCCGTCATAAACACAAACATGTAGGGGGCCTGTCCCAGGAGATCGGCCAGATTCACACTGGCACCTACCGCCAGGCAAAAAATCAGAAAGGCATAATCCCCGGTTGGATAGCTTTCAGGAATTTTCCGAAGGGGCCTCCACAGAGATGCTAGCAGGCCCAGCACGGCCAGCAGAATGATGATCCACATGTTGAAGATTTGACCCATTTCGCCACCAGCCAGGAGCCACGAAATTCCCGCACTCAGCCCCAACACCACAAGGGCGGCCAGGATGGATAGCAAGATGCCTTTGCCCTGGATGACAGACCGACGCTCCTCGCCCATTTCCTCTCCGTTTGACCTAAAGGCTGGCAACCACCATCTCAACAGCGCCGGCATGAGGGTAAGGACCAGCAGCAGGTAGCCCCCGCCAAACATCAGGTCGGCCAGATTGAGCTGGTTAAACAACTGTAGGTCGGCATTGAGGGCATGGTGAACAGCATAGAGGTTGGGGCTACCACCCACCATCACGCTGGATGCCATGGCCGACATGATCTGGATTTCTTCAAACCAGGATGCAAACAGCCGCGACGCAGCAAAGCACACCAGCATCACAACGGGGATCCAGACTGCTACCGATATCAGGGTGGGAAGTGCTAGGCGAATCCATTGGCGAATGTTGGAGGAAAACAGCAATAAAGGAATGCCCAGCGCCACGGTCAGGTTCTGCACAGGTTCGAGCAGGCTCAGTTTCAGTGGAAGCAGGTTGCCCAGGATAATGCCGATGGCATAGGCCCAGAAGGCCGGACTCAGCCAGCCAATGGCTTTCCAGGATGATTGTTTCCCTAACAAAAACCAGGGGATAAACAACATGGCTACGATGACCAGGAACGTGAGAGCGAAGGAGAAGTCCATGGTTATTGCAGGCTTAGTCCTCCTTCTTTTTGATCTTCAGGAAGGGCTTTTTGGGCAGTTTTTTCGGAAGTTTAGGCTCATCACTGATTCCCAGTTCTGCTTTGGGTGCGGGTTTCACCGGCTTTTTTTCTTCGAGTTTCTTTCTTTTTTCTGCTTCTTCTTCGGGACTGAGAATGCCAAAGTGATAGACGAAGTTGTCACGGTCAAATTCACTGTAATCATACACCTTTGTCATGGTGAGGCATTCGGTCGGACACACGGTGGTACAAAGCCCGCAATAGCAGCATTTGCCCATGTCGATATCAAACACAGGAAGTTCCAGGCGTTTTTTGGATCCATCGGAAGTGGTGCCGAGATCATCGACAGCCTTGAAGCTTTCGATGGTGATACAGTCCACCGGGCAGATGCGGGCGCACTTGTCACAGACGATACAATCGTCGGACTCCATGTGGAGCCGATAGCGACCATTGTCCGGCACGGGCAGGCTTTCGCCAGGGTACTGGATAGTCACAGCCTCATCGGCATGGTCGAAGTAACGATCGTTTTCGATGCTGATGGGCTCGCGGCGTTTGTGGCCTTTTTTGGCATGGGGCCAGTTCACCTTCAGGCCATCGGTGAGGGTTTTGAGCGTTTGAGAGATATCGCTGAAGTAGCTCATAGAACAAAGATAGGGAAAAGGTCGAAAGCCTTTTCCCTGATCAACGGTGAATTCGCTGAGGTTGTTTTACTCGTATCGCTCGAGGTCGAGAAGCTCAAGCCCGTTTCCCTGAGCGGTTTCGTGTTTGTCCTGCCAGCCGCAGAAGCGCCAGTTGCGGTTGAGACGATGGGCATCGCTGCCTTCCCGCCACACGCCCGCCCAGCGCAGGTCTCCTCCACTGGTGCGGTAGGCTTCCACATCAACGAGTCGGTAATTTTGGCCCGAGAGTTCGGTCCATTTGGTGTTGAACTCGGAGGTGGTATAGCCGCGATACAGGGCATAACCATCGTTGCCACTCCGCCATACGCCAGCCCAGAGCCGGGTGCCGTTGTTGCCCCGGTAGGTTTCAATATCAATGAGACGGTAGCCATCCGCATTCAATTCGTCCCACTTGTCGTGGAACCCCTGGAAATCGAAGTTGCGATACAGGGCATATTTCCCGGTTCCTTCTTCAAACACGCCGGCCCAGCGCCTGTCGCCATTGATGCCTTCGTAGGTTTCCAGATCAATAAGGCGAAGCCCGTCGTCAGACATTTCCTGCCACTTGGCATTGAAATCATCTGTTGTGAAGTTTCTCCATAGGGCGTGGCGGCCACTTCCCTTCGTGAATACGCCATCCCAGAGGCGTTCGCCATTTTGCCGGTAGGTTTCCAGGTCTTTGAGGCGATAGCCTTCGTCTGAGAGTTTCGTCCATTCTTCGTTGAAATCATCCTGGCTGTATCCCCGCCGGACGATCTGATCCGTTTCGCCAGTTCGCCAAACGCCTGCAAACAGAGGGGTTACTGACCCATCGCAATCTCCGTCATCGAAACATTCCAGCTGGTTATACAAGCTGTAATCAGAAACAGGGTAACTATATCCAAGCTCATTGGCAATGCGGCGGAAGATCCGCCAAAGATCCACATGCTCGGAGTTACACATGATCACGATGCCATGATCATCTGCCGGGAAAAAATACATGTGATTTCTGCCATTCTGCTGCCAACCACCATGACCGACACGCTGTCCGCTAATCTGGAAGCCATATCCATAGCCGGTCATGGAGCCACCAGCGATTTGTTCGGTCAGGACGGTGTCCATCCAGGCCGGTGGCAGAATGGTTTCATCAATGAGTGCTTTCATGTAGGTGGTGAGATCTTCGGTTGAAGAAATCCAGCCGCCACCACCCAGTTTCCAGCTCACATCGGTGGTGCTTTCCTCCCGGATAATGCCTTCACAGGTCTTGTCATAGCCTTTGGTGCGTGGCGATAGGTTCCGGAAATCGGAATAGTCGGGCTGGAGGGTGCTCAGGCCTAGCGGCATAGCGATGCTGTCGTCCACAAAATCGGGGAAGGACTGGTTGTATTCATCTTCAGTGATGGCATCAATCACGGCAGCTGCCACATTGAACCCGAAGGTACTGTAATTGTAATCGCTGCCTGGTGTAAAGAGCAGAATTTGGTTGTCAAAAACATCCAGGCTGGCATCGGCATCGTAGGGTTTGCTTCCATCATACTGGCCAGTATTGTAGCTGAACGTGGAATCATTGTAATGGGGCACCCCACTGGTGTTGGTGAGCAACTGTCGCATGGTAATCATGCCGGGGGTCGAGGCGGTCCATCCGGAGATATAATCCTGAATGTCTTTGTCCAGGTCCAGGTGGCCGGCACGGACCAGTTTCATCGCAGCAACAGCCGTGATGGTCTTGGAAATCGAGGCCCAGCGGATGAGTGTTTGGGGTGTCATGGGAGCTTTGGCGTTGAGGTCTCGATATCCGTATCCTTCGAGATGCTTGACCACGCCCCCTTCAACCACGCCGATAGCTACACCTGCGATTTCCTGGATTCGCATTTCTTCCTCCATGATATCATCGACCGCCGGAATGCCGGGGGGAGGCAGAAGGTTGTCGATGTTGGGGATCTGGTCGCAGGCTGTGAGGATGAGTGTGAGTGAGAGCAGGGAGAGTGCTACACGTTTCAAAGCTCGAGTCATGACAGAGTTGGTTGGGGTTAAAAAAAAACAGAATCAAAGAGGGGATCTGTTTTTGGGGTATGATTATGAATGCCTGAGAAAAAAAAAGGTAAACAGAGTTTCTTCCTCTGTTCAACCTCCAATCTATGAACGACTACATCCGAAACATTCGTCGCCATCTTGGCCAGGCAAAATCTATTCACCCGGCAAGCGGGGATTATGGTGGAAAATGACAAAAGAGAATTATTGGCGGTGGGACGAAAGGACCTTGGCGCGATCGGGATTCCTGGCAGTACTGCTGAGGAAGGGGGGATTCGCCCTCAGGATAAGCAGGAAATTGCCTATTCCGAATTTGTGCCGTGGCAGAGGTGGAACGACATTTCCCGAAACGAGCAATCTGCCTTTGAAAGTCTGTCTCATTTCCGCGAAATGGGGCAGATCCGGGTCCAGTGAGCCCATTAGCCAAACACCTCCGGCTTCTCTTCTTCAGTCAGGTGCATAAATTTTTCCAGGCGACTCACGGAGGGGCGGTTGAGTGTCATCCAGCCCAAAAGGACAATGGCCACCACCATGGGGATAGTGGCTCCCGAGACCATGAAGGCCACAATCCCAAATAGTGCAGCTCCTTCCAGAAACGCCAGGTGCATGATGGTGGCAGTGCGAAACCTCTCTTTTCTTGTGTACAAGGGTTGATCCGGCCGTATGGTTTCTACCCGCTTGCGAAAGAGGACATCGGCGCTTACGCCCGATACCAGTCCCAATCCAATGGAAAGTGAAACGAAAATATTTCCAAGGCTGGTATCCATCTGCATCCCTCCCTGAGATTCTATGAATGCAGCTCCCAGGGCAAAAATCAGGACCCCTCCCATGAGGGCATAAGCCAAGGTATTCAGCTGCAGATAATAACTACCTTGTTGCTGTGACATTTTCTGATGGCTTTGTATGGAAATTCTGAGAAAATTAACTCATTTTCTTAAGGTATGCCTCCCAGAAACAATCCAAACTTCCTAAACCTATGAAAAATCGCCCAGGTCTATTACTCACACTGATGCTTCTGCCATTGATTGTCGCAGGACAGCATCCTTTGCCCACTGAATCTGTTTCCATTTTTAAAAATGGAACCGCGTTTGTCATCCGTTCCGGAGAGGTAAAACCCGAAAATGGCTCCTTCCGGATTGGTTATGAGCATTTGCCCCCGGCTATGTTTGGCACGGTGTGGCTCAGCTCTCCCACCAAAAATTTGGGGGCCGTGTCCACTTTTGTCGATACGGTGGAAAAGACCCTCATGACCAGCGACTATTTCACCTCAGCCAAAGAAAACCTGGGAAAAACCGCCACATTTATCCTCAAAGAACCCACCGGAGAGACTAAGGAGATCAAAGGGGTGATCAGAGATGCCCGTGACAAGATGGTCGCCGTGCAGAGCGAGAGCGTCTGGATCTTGATTCCCGCAGATGACATTCTTCGCCTCCAGTATCACGACCGCCCGGAGCTGTCGTTCACTCGCAAGCAGGCCGAGCGACTCATGCAGATCGAATTTCTGGAGCCAAAGGCCCGGGAAGAAGTGGATTTTATGTACTTGCGAAGTGGCATCTCCTGGTATCCGCAGTATCGGATTGACTTGCTGGAGGACGAAAGGGCACAGCTCACCTTCCGGGCAGAAATAGGCAATGATGCGGAAGACATCGAAGATTCAGAGGTAAACTTCGTGGTCGGAATTCCGAATTTCCAATTTTCCCGTCTGCAAGATCCGCTGTTTTATTTCGCACCTATGGAGCGATTCAACAACAGCTTCGCTGCCGGAGCCGGTGGCAATGCCAATCAAGGCCTTCTGCAAGCCCGTGCCGATATGGCCCAAGAGTTTTCCAACCGGATCGTTTATATGACAGCTGCCGATGATTTTGAAGGCTTGCCTGCCGCACCGGAGGTGCAGGGAGAATCACAGGAAGACTTGTACTACTATTCGATCGACGGGGTAACGCTTCCGAATGGAGGAAGGGCCATGTACACGATTTTTTCACGCGAAGTGGAGGTCCAGCACATCTACGAGTCTCAGATTCCCGCGAATACGGCTTCTTCCTCTTCCTATTACGAGGATGCCGATACCAGGCCTGAGCCTGTGCTTCACCGCCTCAAAATCGAAAACAATTCGGAGCAGCCCTTCACTACCGGATCGGCCATGGTGTTTCGCAACAGTGAGGGCGTGTCACGGCCCATCAGCCAAGACAAACTCAACTATACGCCCGCTGGTGGCCAGACCTTTCTCACCATCACCAATGCGTCAGATGTGGAAGTGAGACACAAGGAAAATGAGGTCTCAAGAAATATCAATGCCAAACGCTATCAAAAAAACCAGTATGACCAGCTGGAGGTAATAGGCGAAATCACGGTAAAAAACCACAAGTCCACAGACATCCGCCTGGATGTGCGCCGCACGATTACCGGCGAGCTGAAATCAACCAGTCCGGATTGGCTTCTCTCCCGTCGCGTCAATTTCAACAGTTCCCTCAACGAAATCACTGATGTGTGCTGGGAACTGGAGTT
>CAZLKP010000155.1:627-10152 GCA_964560095.1 uncultured Bacteroidia bacterium | reverse complement strand
GAGGCAGGGATTCAGTGGGCGTGGCCCGCCAGGATTTGGGAAGGGTCGGCAAGGTCGATAGCGGGCAGGTGAGTGTACTTTTGTAATGGATGTGAGCAAGCAGTTGGATGTTTACCGCTTGGTATCATCATATCACCCTCTCCATCATGGCCCTACATTTCATGCTTGATCAAAGAATCAGACAGCACCAAGAGATTCCCTTGCTTTCCTGCCCGGATATCAAGCTGTTCATGGCACTACTCCTCGAAAGGAAAGTCGATGATCCGTCTGAGGCCTGGGAACTCCTCCAAGCCAGACATAAGCAAAGGAAAGCGGACCGTGATAGATGCAAGCCAAAGTGATAAAGCAGACGTTACAGCCGCTGAAAATCAAACATCGGACTACCTTTGTTTCCTGATTCGTCGTAAAAGTCCAAAAATCGAAGCTTGAAGGTATATCCGGTAGAATTTCGAATGATGAAAAGGTCTTCCGGATTGACCGTGAAGCTTCCCCGGTTAAAATCAAAATACTTCCAGTCGTAACCAATTACATCCAGATCCCGGCTCCAAGAGAGTCCCTCCAAATCTGCTTCAGCCATATCCTCGAAGAGATGAAGCGTATCTTCTGCGACGAGGGTTTGACGTCGGTTCTGGATTACCCCCGTCACCAAATAAGGAATATAGGGGCTGTAAAAGACATGGGTGTATTGGGTGAAACAGAGATCATAGCTAGTTTTCTCCGGCTCGATTTCTTTTGCTTCATGGCTTTGGAGAGACCAGGCCAGAAAATTAAATCGATCATCTTTCTCCAGCGTAATCGTATGCTCATTTTCCCCTGAAAGCGCTGCATACTGAAAGGTGTACCGGTCATTTTCGGCAGACAATAGCTGAAACTTGACCTTCCCTCTGGAAGCTCCACTTGGATTAAACCCACGGTCAATGATATAAACCGTTCCATCCAGGATGTCTCTCAGGGCCATGCTATCCGGATGGCCAGCGGAATGATCCGGAAAAAAATCCAGCCCTTCATCTGAAGAAACCGCTTTAAAATCCGGATTCCCTGTATTTGCGGCTCCCATGGCCAGACTGGAATTCAGGATGATTCCATATGTAGAGTCCGCGCATAAAAAGCCCAGTTCCCAATCTGTTTTGGGATTGACAGAGACGATTCTCTCCTCCTCCAGGCTATACCAGACCTGGTCCCGGTAATCGGGTTGCAGCACTACACTTGCATTGACAACCCCCCCTCTGTCTTGAGGGTCTATCGGAAGCTCCTCCTGAAAACAGCCAGTCAGCAGAAGCCCCACAAAGCTCAGAAAAATACATTGCCGGATATTCATGGTGACGAAATATTCAATTGAAGTTTGAGGAAATAAAAGCGGCCGAGCGCCACCGGAATATTGCTATTGCCCCCACTATGTGCGCCAGCAGCGGCCAGGGCCTGGACACTTGTGACGTTTAACAGGTTTTTGGCACCAATGCTGATCTGAAATTGATTGTTGAAGATCGGTTGGCTGAGGGTTGCGTCCAGAAGATGATAGTCTTCGACAAATTGTTCCTGAATATTCCCCTCACCATCCAGGAAAAAGCCCGGCAAGCGCCCCTGGTATTTGTAAAACACTGACAGAGAGGTGTGTATGGTCGGATGTGTGAAGGACATATTTCCTGTGACCTCCGGATAATAGCTAAATACAGCTACAGATTCAGAGGCGCTGAGCCGGTTGTATCTGCCAATGTACGAGGTTCCCAGCTGGATTTTGGTGGTATTGGTGGACCATTGGGCACGGGCATTCAAGCCCTTACTCTTGAACTCCCCAATATTTACGTAGGTGAACTCGGGAGCATCTACCTGGGCCAAGGTAATGAGATTCTGTAAATCATTGTAAAAAGCACCGCCTTCCAGCTTTAAGAGCTGGGTTTCGTCCAGGATCGTTTGCCATCTGGTATTGAAACTGAAATTATGGGCGTGCTCCGCTTTCAAATCCGGGTTCCCTACGATGTTATGGTTGATATCTACAAAGTAGAAATACAGCTCTTTCAGGGAGGGTGCCCGAAACCCCCGACCGTAAGAAAAGCGTAGCTGAACATCCTGTGCTTGTACTTTGACGTTGAGAGAAGGAACCAGTGGCGCCTTGTAGGCTGTGTTGTACGCATACCTCAGACCTGGTCGGAAGACGATCCAATCGGTTAGCTGCCATTCGGCAGTCGCGAATGCAGCATAATCGCCTTGGTGCTGTTGCTGATTCTCTATGCGCTGACCAACTCCCACCTCATAGTTAGCCTCATATCCAAATTCAGTAGTTAGTCCTTCATTGTCAAAAGAACGGGTGAAACTACCGCGGCTCATCCCAAGCCGGAAGACAGAGGTATCTTGTTCGCCCGGACTCTCTACCAGGGTTTGATCGAGGGTGGTTAGGTCTTTGAAGTAGGTATGTGACCACCTGGTGAAATCATTGTAAGCCGCCACGATATTCATGGACCAGTGTGAGCCAATTTTCCCCTGTGCGGTCAGAGCCTGATCTATTCTTCTGGTTCGATACGTATCGTCAAATGCTGTTTCAGCATACGGAGCTCTGGGAAATCCCCGATTAATGAGGAGTTCCTCAAAATAATCTGAGCGAATCCCCACTTGAACATCTCCGATTTCTCGGTGATACTGAGCCCTTCCAAATGCCTGCACTCTGGGCTTCCATTGCTTGAAGCGAGTCGTATCAGCAATCGGTTGTTCAAAATCGGGCCAGGAAGGATCTCCCGGATTCCATCCATCAAAAAAGTTTCGTCCAACAGAAAGCTGAAGCCGATTTTTCTGGTCTGCCCATTTGACCCGGGCACCCAGGTTGATCGTTCCAGTCTGTTCGGTGTAGGCATCCACCCGGGTTTGCCAACCATTCGTGGCGCCCCCATTGGTGATGAGATTGATGGTTCCTGCCAGCGCATTCGTGCCGTAATTAACGCTCAATGGGCCTTCTACGATCTCAATCCGTTCAATATCCAGCAGGTTGATTTGTGACAAATCAATGTTTCCCCCCTGCCTGCCTATCACAGGAACGCCATCAATCATGATCTTCACATTCTCGCCTGACAAGCCCTGGAGGCTGAGACTTTGCCCGAGGATAACATCCCGACTCAGCCGAATATTAAGTTCGTTGCTAAGGACATCTCCGAGCGATACAGCGGCCATTTGCTCCATTTTCTTTCTTCCGATCAGGCGAACCGGCTGTACAGCATTTTCCACCGATTGCGGCTGATACTGAGCCGTAATCACTACATCTTCCAGCTCAAACGAATCAATCTCGGTCTGCTGTCCATACATCAGGGGAAGCAAGCCGGAAATGAAGCCGAGCATGCCACAGAAACGATGGATTTCTTGTTTCCAACTCATCACCGTATCGCATTAATCGTTTGACATGGTCTCATCGTCTTCACCCGAGGCTAGTACCAGATCCTGGGCCTTCATCACCAGCATTCCACGCGATATCAGCTCATGAAGAGCCTGCATGTCCTGGTAGTTCATCAGCAGATTGACCTGAGGAGAATCTGTGGAAAAAAAGAAGGCTTTCTCTCCCGGGTGAACGCGGTCTTTCCAATGAATCAGCTGGAATTCTACCTCTTTCTGAAGAGAACACAACTGATGTTTACCTATCGAAATAGCAAAGGTGCCAAAAGCCAGTTTGAAAGCACGTCTGCAGCGGCAGACAAACAAGTATCCATCTCCAGATTTATGTAATAGTTCCATCTTTGTAGGGTTCAATTGATTAAATACCCAGTGCCAGTTGGTCTTCTACCTGCTGAACGATTTCCCGCCATGCTGTGAGCTCAGGGATTCCCGGTTTACGCTTCCCGAATAGCTGGACCACCTGCTCCCCTTCCCGATTAAAGCACTCCAAAGCAGTGACTCCCCCATCGACAGTAGGTTTTCGAACAATCCAGCTGTCCGTGATCATGGGCTCTTTGACATGGAGATTGAAATCGGGGTCCAGGATGTTAAACCAGTCTCCGGAATCCACCAGCTTTTTGACGGGCCCGGTATGGATCTGAATCATTCCCTGATTACCGACAAACACCATAATGGGTACCTGTCCTTCTGAGGCCAGGGTGACAATCCTTCGCAGGGCCATGTTTCCTACTTTTACCGCATAGTTTCCTGGTGGAGCCAGTCTCAGCGCCTGAGTTCTGGTTAGCTCATACCGACTCAGGACACCAAAGAAGTCGTGCGTGTCTTTCAAATTGATCCACTCATTCCGGAAGCTTTCCACATCAATCTCTTCATCCGCCAATTCTTCCTTAGGCTGGTTGGGGGGATACACTTTCTGAAGCTGGGCCTGATCTTCCGCCAGAAACTCCTGAACCAACTGATGGTAGGCCTCTTCATGGCTGTGAGGAGTCAGGTAGATTTTATGTATGGCCTGACCATCCCGAGCAAAAAACTGAATAGAGTACCGGAATTTTCCTTCTTTCCCCGGAAACGGGTCTTTTACCGCATAAGCGGACGCCCATGACTTGAAGAAAATTCGCAGATCAATATCCTCTCCTACAAATAATCCCATAAACTCCATGTCCAGAGTAGGATTGAGGTAACTCCCTTTCCGCTCATGAACGACATCATCGTTACGGGTAAGAGCCATGACCTTTCCAAGGGTCTGCGCTTTTCTCAGAATTCCCCTGAAATCAGGCTGAAGCCTTTGCACCGATTCTCCAACCCTCGTAGCCAGCAACTCTACTTCAGTCACGCCCAGAATATCTGCGGCATTGCGAATCCGGATCATAGGCTGCGCTTGTTTGAGCGCTTCCCATCTGTGAATCAGCTCAAGAATGGCTGTTGTGACTTGTTGATTTTCCATAGCGTAAGGTTAAATGGAAGAGTAGGATGAAGAAGGAATATGGGAGGTTGTGGATGAAGATATTTTTTTGCGGGTGGAGGCGGCCGAAAAAACGATTGGATGAGCCAATTGGGGATTCCGGAATACCTTCACCGGATAATCATAAGCAGCGCTGAGGACTTGCTCCTCCAGCACCTGTTCTGCTGATCCGGATTTGAGCATCCGGCCATCCTTCAAGAGCAAGAGTTCATTTGCGTACTGGGCTGCTAGGGTCAGGTCATGGAGGACAACAAGGACCAGATTTCCCTGAGCCACAAACTCCTGACAATAAGCAAGGACTTTGTGCTGATGACGAAGATCAAGGTTATTGAGGGGTTCATCCAGCACGAGGACAAACGGACCTTCCCCAGAGCCAATTTGGGCGAATGCTCTGGCAAGCTGCACGCGCTGTTGCTCTCCTCCCGATAGTCTGCTGTATGAGCGGTTCTCAAACGAAGACATTTCAGTGAGAGAAAGTGCCACCCTGACAACTGAATGATCTTCAGGTTGAGGCACATGCTTGAAATGAGGATACCTGCCCATCAAAACAACCTCACGGACGGCAAAATCCAGACTCATGTGCGTTTTCTGGGCAAGAACAGCTCTGCTTTTTGCCAACTCGGGTAGCGGAATGTCATCAAGCGGACGCCCAAACCATGTGATTTTGCCAGAGACCGGCTCCACCTCTCGCGTAATGAGCCGAACTAGGGATGATTTTCCCGCACCGTTGGGTCCGACAATGGCGATGAGCTTGCCAGGAGACAGATAGCATGAGATGTCACGGAGGATCCATTGCTCCCCCACCTGATAAGATATGTTTTGAAGAGTAATCATACCTGGATCCTTTTCCTTTGTCGAATGAGAAGGAATAAAAACACAGGACTCCCACCAAGTGCTGTGAGGATACCAATCGGCAACTCTGCAGGAGCTACAACAGTGCGAGCCAACGCATCGGCCCAAAGCAGTAAAAAAGCACCTCCCAGCAAAGAGGCAGGAAGGAGGAACTGATGGTTAGCCTGTCCGGCTAATCTCAAGATATGCGGCACCACCAACCCGAGAAAGCCAATCACACCACAAAATGCAACGGCAACGCCCACGCAAAGCCCGGTGGCGAGAATCACCCTGTTTTTCACTTGTTCCATGGGCATCCCCAGATGAAGGGCGGCCTGCTCTCCCAGGCTCAGAGCATTAAATGGTTTGGCAAGTGGAAGAATCATGATCGTACCAAGAGCTAGTGCGCCAAGCATCCAGGCGACCTGCGTCCAACTGGCACTGCCAAGGCTACCAAGGGTCCAGAAAGTGAGGCTTCTTAGCTCTGCATCATCAGCGAGGTAGGTCAGGAGCCCGATTCCAGCTCCGGAAATGGCATTGAGGGCAATCCCTGCCAACAGCATGGTAGCAACACTAATCTGCCGCCCTTCCTTCGAAATAGCAAAGATCAAATACGTGGAAGCTACGGCTCCACAAAAAGAAAGTAAGGAGATTGGTCCGATTCCAGCCAACTGCTGCCATTGACTCAACCAAGGACTTAGGAGAACAATGGCCAATGCCGTGACAAAGGCAGAACCGGAAGTGATGCCGATAATTGAGGGATCTGCCAGTGGATTGCGGAATAACCCCTGCATGGAAGCCCCGCACAACGCAAGTCCAGCCCCTACCAACAGGGTCATGGCCACCCTGGGCAAACGAATGTTCCAGATAATGGCTATTTGCGACATTGACAAATCTCCTTCTTCTATCAAGCTGGCCTTGAACCCGACCACCTTCAGAATAGTCATCGCATCTATATCCACAGCCCCGATCCCACAGGTTAAAACCGCGGATACAGGGACAAGGATTCCCAGAAACACCAGGATCCCTCGGGACTTATTCATAGGCGATCTCTTCACCAGTCTGATGGATTTTCTCAGCTAATTCACACACTGCCAGGCCCAATCGCGGACCGAATCCCGTCAACAACACACCATCCATGGTTACAAAACGCCGATTTTTCCCTGCGTGGGTATCAGACATTCCGGGCAGATCTTCCAACCCCCTGGGCCCGGAAAGGCTCTCCAGTCCTGATTCAAACATCAGAATGATCTCAGGATTGGCTTCTACCAGAATCTCAGAAGACAAGGGCTTAAACCCTTCGAAGTCAAAAGCTGGATTTTTGCCCCCAGCCATCGTAATCACCTCCTGTACCTGGGTGCCACGACCTGCTACTGACATGGACCCTGCGCCCCTGGCATACACAAATAAAACAGTGGGAGAATCCGCCTCTGTCTCCAAACAACCAAGGTTGTCTTCTATTTGGCTGATCATTCGTACGCCTTCCTCTGCCTTACCAAGCGTATCTCCCATAGACCGGATAAGTGCCTCAGTCCCCTTCTGACTAAGTTCCTGATCAAATAAAAGCAATCGGACGCCTGACTGTGTCAGCAATGCCTCATGTTCCGGCTTCATTCCATTGGTGACCCCGATAACCATATCGGGGCTTAGGCTGAGAATCCCTTCCACTGAAACATTGCGATTGTATCCGACTTTGGGCAAATGCTGGATACTGTCAGGATAGGTAGAAGTAATATCCAGCCCTACAATGTTTTGGCTGTACCCAAGTTTGCATAGGATTTCCGTTGTGGCTGAATTGACAGATACAATCCGGGTCGAATCAGAAATCAGAGCTTCCGTTTCAGGAGAAGAAGCGTGTGGCTGGCAACCAGCCAACCACACGAACACGCCAAGCGTTAAGGCAAAATAGACAAATGCAGAAACGGAGCTGGAGCGATGATGTATCATCGGGGTCTTCGTGTTAGGTCTCATCTCACCACAAGTTTCTCCGTGATCCGTCCACCATCAACCTGAACGTGGAAGAAGTAGATTCCTGGGCTGAGCGCAGGGATGTCAAGTCTGTATTGGGTAAGACCTCCAGGGAGGTTGATATCCTGTGTGAAGGAAGTCCTTCCTTGCAGATCTACAATACTGGCAGTACCAATACCTTGTGGACTGGCTAGATCCAAAACGAAGTTGACAGTATTGCCTTGTAATGGATTCGGAAACAAATTGAAAAATGATCCCGCAAGGCTGTTTTCCAGGCTGGAGCTAAGAAGCTTGGTTTTGTTAAACATAAACTCCCCAGTACCGGAGCCCCCAAACTCTGTCCAAACGATTTTAAAGATGTCTTCATCTGCTGATTTGACGAAATAAACAAGACTATCCTGAAGACTCCACCCGGACACAGAGCTAAAGTTCTTCCAATCGTACCCAATGGTGTTGATTTCAGCAGAGAATTCATGACTCAGATAATCGTCATAGGTATCCGGATCATCCACCGGGTAGACTTTGACTGCCTCGACATCTCCATTGAGCAGGACACCACTTACGCCATAAGGAGCCGGAACATAGTCGATATATCGGGTAAACAGCAGATCCCAGGTTGAATGATTAGGTTCAGGATCGAGAGCCGTGTGGGTTGTCAGATTGTAATATCCAAAGTTTTTGCCTTCATAATCGGACTTGGCAATGCTGTGCGTCATGTCATTCGTCCCTTCCAGATCACTGTGGCGGAAAGTGTAAGTCCCGGAAGCCAGACGCTCAATCCAAAGTTTCTGAATAGATCCGTCCAGAAACTGTAAGACAAAAAGGCTATCCCCCACTACATGATGAGTAATGAAATTATACGTTCCCCAACCAAGGTCTACCTGATCTGAGGTGTCAATCCCTGCGCTGAAGGCCCCTTTGGTCCAGGAGGTAGGATCGTTGTAATAGGGCGTCCAATTGTCCATTCCTGCTGTGTCAAGGCTTGACCAGCTTGCCGTATCCCCGTTGGGATAGACATAGACTTCGATGCCTTTAGCATTATTGGCATAAATGGAAGCATGGAATCCAGTAATAGAAAAAGCAAGGTCCCAGCTATCTAAGGCTGTTCTTCCCACTTCTCCCTCTTCCATACTGTACCATACCTGATCGGCATATCCTGGCATCAGGCTTACGGTATCCTGGGCATCAGCCTCCTGCGCCAAAAGACCAGGAATTATGTAACAGCTTCCTGCCAGTAAAAGTAAGATTCGGTTCATAGCATTAATTTTTATTTAGACCAATTCTAAACAGTTGCAATTAGCACCTCAACCGAACAGATGTGCAATACCTAACCTTTGGTATTTTTTCTCGTTTCCAGACCAGAAACGCCAAGTTTGCCCTGTGAGTGTAAGCGCTGAGAATCATTTGTGCTTTCTCATCCCGATAGGTATCTTCATTCCAATCATTCCCCACATGGATCCTACCTACACCGATGCTCACCACCGTCTGGCCCGCTACGCCAAGGCCCTCTCGCACCCCGCGCGGGTGTGGATCCTGCAATTTCTCGATCAGGTGGACGGCTGCATCGTAGGCGATTTGGTCAAGGTATTGCCCCTGGCCCAGTCCTCCGTGTCGCAGCACCTCAAGGAGCTCAAGGATGCAGGCCTCATTCAGGGGGATATCGACCCGCCGCGGGTGCGCTATTGCATCAACCGCCGTAACTGGCAAGAGGCGCAGGACCTATTTGGTGCGTTTTGGCGCCTGTCAGACCCAACCCCTGAGGTGCTGCCCGCCAAAGAGCAGGGATGAAGCATCGCCACGCGGATCGAAAACATCGAGCAGGGCCCTGCTCTTTGCACGAGCACATTTTCCAGCACGGCGTAGTAGCGGGTGGCGATGAACTCAGCCCC
>CAZLKP010000155.1:0-617 GCA_964560095.1 uncultured Bacteroidia bacterium | reverse complement strand
CGTCGTCCAGCATCGCATCGGTTCGTGGTCTGGGTCAAAATCCTGATCGTTGAACGAAGGGTAGGAGGCTTTGTCCGTGCGGGTGCCGATCAGGTCAATTTTTCCTTGACAAAAATCATCTTGTCCCGCCCGCTTACTATCGTACCTTTACGATTGGCACCGCGATCCG
Organism: uncultured Bacteroidia bacterium; assembly: GCA_964560095.1. Taxonomy (GTDB): domain Bacteria; phylum Bacteroidota; class Bacteroidia; order J057; family J057; genus JANQTF01. The sequence continues at coordinate 448 of CAZLKP010000155.1, read as the reverse complement.
TTCGGCATGAGGCGCTGCTCGGATTCATGGGTTGTGTTTATTTCACCTGGAACCTGAACTGGCTTATGTTCTCCCCGACGTTTCCCCTATTTCTCTTCACCCTGATCAGCCTGGGGCTGCTCGTTCCTCCGGCCTTGACTGCCCAAGAGGTGCAGTTGAGCGGGGCCATGCACCGGGTGATGGCTCTGGGCGACCTAAACGCCACGGTGCAGCTCGACAGCTTGCTGGATGAGCCGCACTTGTTTGCCTTGGGGCCAGTGGCGGGCCTAAAAGGCGAAATCATGGCCTTTGATGGGCGGGTGTATGTGTCGCGGGTTCAAGGCGAGGCCCTACAACTGGGCCTGGAGCCGCAGGTGCACGCCCCTTTTCTGGTGTACAGCCACATACCGATCTGGGAAGCACATCGACTGGAAGGTGGACTGCGCAGCATGGCCGATTTGCAGACGAA
>CAZLKP010000154.1:0-10194 GCA_964560095.1 uncultured Bacteroidia bacterium | reverse complement strand
ATTATTCAGTTGAATCGGAAAGAGGCGACGGTTATGAAATAGCCCCCTAACCCCATTTCACCTTTTCATACATCTCTCTTTCCAGCCTGGCCGATTCAATGCGGCATACTCCTTTTTGCCAGTAGACAGGTAAGACAGTCGCCCCACTATCACAGCTGGATGGGTTGAGTATCGCTGAGCTAGCGTTGGTATTTCTTCTGCTGAGACCTCCTCCTGCCAGACCGCCCCTTCACCTCTCCCACCACCGCTTCTTTTTCACCGCAATCCGGATTCCCTGCTGAGTCACCTCCACCTTATAGCAATCGACAAAATACCCTCCGCTGTCGCTCTGGCCGGTTTGGGGATTAAAGGCAAACCGGTGCCAGGGACAAATCACTCGTTCATCGTCATCAAGAAAGCCGCCAGCCAGGGGACCTCCGGCGTGGGGACATTTGGCATTGATTGCCATGATGCCGGTCTCTAACCTGACGAGGCAGATCCGCTTTCCCCCCACCTTGATCTCCTTGAGGGGATTCCCCTCTCCTTCGATCCAGGCTCTAAAACCAGGAAACTGTATGCTATGCCATTCAACTTTCATGATTTTCAAATTACTCAGCATCTGGCAGAACGTTTTCCACTGTGAGGGATTTTCTTAGTTTTGGTCCAATCATTTTTGTGTGAAACCTCGCATCCTCAATGGCCTGATTCTTTTTATCGGCATCCTACTCTGGATCCTGATCACGGTATATCACGTCTTGGATGTAATGGTAAAGCAACAGGCCATGTCGCTGTCGTTTGAAGTGGGCGACCTGTCTTACCGATTCGTTCAGATTTGTTTTTTGGTAGCACACGCTTTGCTGATCAGTCGGTTGCTTAGCAACATTGAGCGCCTCCATGTCACAACCTTGCTGTGGCGCCTTTTCATGATTGGCATGACCGGCATTTTGCTGATCATGGTGATTACTTTCGGCAACCGCTTGCTGGCCGACACAACACTGGTGAGTTACATCCAGGCCCTGATGTTTTGCCTGGGCTATTATGCCATTGTCATCTTCCTCTTGTCCGGGGTTTTTGTTTTCCGGCGCCTCATTCTATTTCCCCGTACGAAGCGAAAACTGGCATTTTGGAACATTTTCCTGATTGTGTTGGGCTTGGGTCTGGTTTCTCACCTATTATATAAACTCAATCTGATTGTCGGCCCGACCTTTATCGGTCTTTTTTTGCTCTACTTGATTCTGGTATTGCTCCTGGCAGCTAATGTGCGCTGGATCGCCTATCTGAATTTCAACCAGAAATTGCGAGCCCTGGGGCTTTTCGTTCTGATCGAAATTGTGAGTGCCACCTATCTGGTCGCAGGTGATCGGCTCCCTTCCCAGCTGAGCATCAGCACGGTACAGGCCTTTTTGCCAATTGAACTCCTCACCTTCATGGTGGTGTTTGTGATAGTGTATTCAGGTTTTTCCATCCTCGTGCTGTTTTTCAACCTTCCGACCACTTCGGTTTTTGAATCGAACAAGATTGAGATCGCGTCTTTCTCCAAAATCAACCAGGCGATTGAGTCCAACCTCGATTACACCGAGATCATCGGCACCCTGCTAGATGCATGCATGATGGAAACCGGTGCACGAGCAGGCTGGGTCGAATGGCTGGACAATGACGGCAGCAGGTATGTGAGCAATAAAAAGCGCATCACAGACCGCGATTTGAAGGAGTTAACGGCAGATTTTTCACCCTCAGACACTATCCTTCAAGAACAGAGGTTTCTGCTGATCCGCAACGCGAAAAAGTACAAACCCCTGCGCAGTAGCAGCACCCGCTTCCGCAGTATCCTGGGTGTTCCATTGGTATCGAGCAGCCGAAACTTCGGCGTGCTGTATCTGGCCAATGATCTGGTCAATGCCTTTGAGGACGTCTCCGTTCAGACGGTTGTCGGTTTTGCTGAGCAGGCAGGCATCGCTCTCGAAAACGCTGAGTTGCTCAACAACAGCATTGAGGTTGAACGCTATCAGGAGCAATTGAAGATTGCTAAAGAAGTACAGGCCAAGCTGTTGCCGACCCAGCTGCCACAGAACAAGCGCATTGAGTTTTACGCCGTGAGCGAAAATGCCTACGAAGTAGGCGGCGACTATTTTGATGTCTCTCAGTCGCAGGAGCATATTTTCCGGGTGGCTATTGGGGATGTGTCGGGCAAAGGAACCACAGCGGCGTTTTACATGGCAGAAGTCAAGGGAATCTTTCATGCCCTGACCCAACTCACTCTCAGTGTGCGTCAATTTGTGCTCACAGCCAATCAGGCACTGGCAAAGTGTCTGCAACAAGGCTTTTTTGTGACCCTCATCTACCTGGAGATTGATGTGAGGCGTCGACACATCGACATGATCCGGGCAGGCCATACACCTGCCTTCTATTATTCGACCCGGGATAAGACCGTGTGCGCGCTGAGAGAAGGTACCCTGGGGCTGGGGCTGGTCAGAACCAGTGGGTTTGAGGGGTATTTGCAGGAGCCAGTGCAGCTGGATTATCATCCCGGCGACCTCCTGGTACTCTACACTGACGGCATTGTGGAGGCACGCAATGAGGAAAACGAAGAATTTGGATATCAACGGCTGGGCGCTCTGATCGAACAGCATGCCGAAGCGAACCTAGAAACCATCGCCCAGACCATTGTGTCAAAAGTGAAATCCTTCTCCGAGGGCGAGCCTGATGACGACTTTACCTTACTGGCGATCAGGCTGAAATAACCAACCATTTCTTTTTCGACTCGTAACCAAAACTGACAGGATAATATATGGAAATCAAGGAACAGCGACACGAGGCTTTTGTCACTCTCACACCGATGGGGGATCTTGATGCGAATTCATCTGTCATCCTGGATGAGAAAATCCAGGCCATGCTCGAAACCGGAGACCATCATATCCACGTGGACGGGAGCGAAATCAGCTACATTTCCTCCGCTGGCCTGGGAGTCTTTGTCTCCCACCTGGAAGAAATCAAACAAATGAATGGCAACCTGATCATTTCTGGACTCAGCGCCGGGGTGAAGGATGTCTTCGTGTTGCTGGGTCTGGACCGATTGCTCACCATTGTAGATTCGGCAGACGTTGCCGAACAATTGCTTACAACGACATGAAATCCTACCTGAGAGTCCGTTGCAACAAGGCCTATCTGGCCAATATCCGGGAGTTTGTTCGCTCCCGGCTAACGGAACTAGAGGTGAATGAACAGTTGTCGGACCAAATCGTACTGGCGGTGGATGAAGCCTGTGCCAATTGCATGATTCACACCCACCAATGCGACAATTATTCCACGCTTGAGGTAGCCGTTTTTAGCGAAAACAACATTCTCTACACCGAAATCAGAGATCCGGGAAAGGCATTTCCCCTCCATCGATACAAACCCAAAGACGTCAAAGAAATAGCCAAAAGAAGGGTCAAAGGCGGCCTCGGGATTCACCTGATCCACAAGATAATGGACGAAATCAAAATAGAAGAGACCCCTCACCACGCGATATACCTGTTGGGCAAGAATCTTTCAAAGCCCCCGAAAGCATGATTCTCACCTGTATGCCTGGCAGAATCATTTCTTTTCGGATTTTTTCCTTGGCTGTGATATGATAACTTTGCGCCGTTATTATTCACAGGAAATTGAATATGAAGCGTACTATTCCGATTGTCATTCTCCTCGGGCTGTTGAGCCTGGCAGGTTGCAAGTCCTCCAAAACAAACGGATCTGACAGCCCCATCCTACTCGAATTCAGCGAAGGAACCGTTACCCAGAGCGAGTTTGAACGCGTTTACGCCAAAAACAACGGAGGCCGCGAAGCTGCCGCTGCCCATACCTTCGAGCAGTATCGCGAATACCTTGATCTGTATATCAATTTCAAGCGAAAGGTATTTGAGGCCGAAGCCATGGGCCTGGACACCACCCCCGCTTTCCAACAGGAATTTAACTCCTACAAACAGCAGCTTACCCAACCCTACCTGGCTGCCAAAGACGTGGAAGATCAGCTGATCCGGGAAGCCTATGACAGGGGAGGATATCTGGTCGATGCCAGCCACCTACTCATCTCCCTCAATGAAAACGCAGCCCCGGCCGATACCCTGGCTGCCTGGGAAAAAATCACGAGTCTACGAGATTCGATCGTGAATCACGGCAAAGAATTTGCCGACATGGCCCGGCGCCATTCCAATGACCCTTCTGCCTCCCAAAACGGAGGGCGGCTGGGTTACTTCTCAGCGTTCGACATGGTCTATCCATTTGAAAGTGGCGCATTTACCACCGAGCCCGGAGAGGTTTCCATGCCCGTGCGCTCCCAGTTTGGCTACCACATCATCAAGGTGCATGACAAGATGGTGAATGAAGGGAAGAAAAGGGCGGCGCATGTCATCGTGCGTGTGGGCGATCGCTACAGTGCCTCTACGGAGGAGGAAGCCGAAGCCAAGATCCGTGAGATCTATGAGTTGCTGGAATCAGGAGAGGATTTTGCAGAAGTGGCCCGTCAGTACTCAGATGACCCTTCCTCCGCTTCCAAAGGCGGAGACCTGGGCGTCAACCGGCTCCTTCCGGAAATGGAAGAATATCGACTAAAGCTGAGCGAAGGCGAATACACCGAGCCATTTACGACCAGATTCGGATGGCACATTTTGGCTGTTACAGAGGTCGAAGGACGACAGTCCTTTGAAGAAGCCAAACCGCAGCTCAAACAGCGAATCTCCCGCGACAGCCGCTCTCAGCTCAGCCGCAATGCGCTGATCAACCGCATCAAAAACGAAGGAAATTTTGCCCTGAATGAGACCAACTGGAAGGCCTTCACCGACATGCTGGATGATCGCTTTTCCCGCGGAGCATGGGAGCCCGATTCCATGAACCTTCCCCTGTTTGATGACATGCTGTTTTCTCTGGCTGAGGGAGCACTCACACGCAGCATTGGTGATTTTGTGACCTACTACCGACGGACCCGCCTCCGAAGAATGGGCATGACCGCCGAACAGGCTGCACAGTCGATTCTTGATAGCTACGTGGAGCAGGAACTTCTTAAATATGAAGAGTCTCAGCTTCCGCTGAAAAATCCTGAATACCGTTACTTGCTCCAGGAGTATCGCGATGGCATTTTGCTGTTTACCCTCATGGAGCAAAAAGTGTGGAAAAAAGCCGTTGAGGATACCACAGGACTCAAAGCCTATTACCAAGCGCATCCCGATTCCTTCCGCCGCAATCGCATGGTGGAGGTTGTGGAATACAGGACCTCCGAAGAAGACGCCCTGAATCAGGTCCAAACCCTCATCGAAGAAGGCAAAAGCAGGAGCGAAATTGACTCCATCCTTAATCGGGAATCTTCGATCAGACTGCGGGCTACGACTATGTTGTATGAAGAAGGCGAAGATGATATTTCTTCTGAGATGTTTGACGGTCCGGCAGGCACTGTATCGGATGTCATGGAGGAAAGCAGTTTTTACCGGCTGCTGGTCAGCACCGAGAAATTTCCAGCCGGTGTCCAACCCCTCAGCAATGTCAAATCTGAAGCCATCACCCGTTATCAGGACTATCTGGAACAGGAATGGCTGGAAGAGCTGGCCGAAACATATCCCGTCGAAATCAATGAAAAAGCGTTTGACAACCTGTTTGAGTAAGCAGAGAACCAACCTTTTCCCCCTCCTGATTGTCTGCCTGATGGGCAGCATGACCGCCTGCGCCGGCGACTCAACTCCCGGTGACGAAGTTCTTGTCAAATTTGGGGAAGTGGAATTGCTTCGCGAAGAGGTGGATCTCTTCACGCCTGATGGGCTGAGTGCTGAAGACAGCACCCGATATGCCGACCAGTATGTGGATCACTGGATCTCTCTGCAGGCCATGGCCCGGGAGGCTGCCACTGAGGTGTCTGGACGAGATCGGGATCTTCAGTACAAAATGGCCCGATATAAAGATCAGTTGATCTCGCAGATGTTTGCGGAAAAACTGGCCAGCGAACGACCGGAGCTCTATGAAGTGACCGATGGGGAAATCGAAGGGTATTATAATCGTCACATTGAAAACTTTGTGGCAGAAACCAATTATTACCAGTATTTCTATCTCAAAACAGCTCTGAACGGCCAATATCAGATCTCTGGGCAAATGAAATCCAGCAGCCAGGAGGACATAGATGCCCTCCGGGCTTGGGCCAGGGACAATGCAGTATCCTGGAAGCTGGATAGCACCTATCGGCCCGAGGCTGATCTACTGAAGCGCTCTGATGGTTATTACTTTGGCGACATCACAAGGGCCTACATCAACACGGTGTATCCCTACGCCCACGAAGAAGAAGAAACCAGATACTATGATTTTCTCCGGATCCTGGACAAAGTCAATACAGGAGAATCACTCCCGCTTTCCCTGTGTCGACAAAAAATTGCCCAGATAATCCGTAACGAACGCAAAAACGCTTACGTAGAGGAAACCCGGGCAATTCTTGTCAGCCAGTCAGAAAAAAATGGCGTATTGACAGACTACCGCACAGAATAAACCAACCCCGGGGGGAAATCCCGGCACATTGAGCAATGAATATGAGACAATTGCTGTGGACATTCGGACTGCTTCTGTTTGCAGGAGCTACTTCCGCCCAGCCCATCGACCGGATCTTAGCTGTGGTTGGAGAAGAGATTATTCTCAAGTCCGACATCGAAAATCAATACAACTACCTCATCATCAATGGCGAGAAAGACGATGGCACCCTGAGGTGTCAGGTGCTTGATCAATTGATCGTAGGCAAACTCTTGCTCAACAAAGCCAAACAAGACAGTATTGAGGTGTCAGAAGCCCAGGTTCAGGGCGAGGTCCAACGAAGGGTCAATGTCTTCGTGGATCAGATGGGAAGTAAAGAGCGCTTTGAAGAGGTCTATGGAAGATCAATTGAGCAATTCCAGGCTGATATCAAAGAGGATATCCAGAAAGAATTGCTCACCGACGCCCAGCGAAGAGCGCTAATCTCCGGAGCAGATGTGACCCCCAAAGAGGTCAAAAAATTCTACAAAAGTCTGAACCCTGACAGTCTGGGCTACCTTCCGGCCGAGGTTCAGATCAACCATATTGTTCTCCAGCCCAAATATTCTCAGCAGAGCATCGACAGAGCTGTAGAATTGCTGAGCGATCTGCAGCAGCAGGTGCAAGAGGGCGTCGATTTTACAGAGCTTGCAAAAAAATACACCCAGGAACCCGGCGGCCGCCAGCGTGGGGGTAGTCTCGGTTGGTTTGGGCGTGGCACAATGGTGCCGGCATTTGAAGAAATTGCCTACCAGCTCAGGGTTGGCGAAGTCTCTAAGCCCTTTCGATCAGAATTCGGGTATCACATCATCCAGCTCAAAGACAAGCGGGGGGAAATGCTGAATGCCGCCCATATCCTTCGCCGTCTTTCCACCTCATCTGACGGAGATCAGGTTGCCATTGATTCACTCAAAGCGATCAAAGACCTCATTGAGTCTGACTCCCTCACCTTTGAGCAAGCGGCCATTCGCTACTCCAACGATCGACAGACCAAGCACTGCGGGGGCTGCATTTCAAACCCCCAGACGGGGGACCTTCGGATCCCACTGGATGCCCTTGATGCCGACATGTATTTCAAGATTGATGAGATGGAAGAAGGAGAAATCTCCGACCCGATGGAGCTGTTGCAGCCTGATGGGACGAAGGTCTTCCACCTGGTATACCTAAAGCGCAAGATTCCGCCACATGCCCCCAACCTTGAAGACGATTACCAAAAGATCTCGCAAGCGGCTTTACAAACCAAACAGGCCGGGATCTTCGACGACTGGTTGCAGTCCGCGAAGAAAAATATCTATATTGACATCAAGCCGACAGAGTGTTCTGAGGCGTTAAAAAACTGGGTCGAATAACATGCAGCAATTCAATTCGCCTGTAGAGGCCGCTGATGCTCTGGCAGCGAAATACAAAGAGCTGAAGTCGGAAATCGGCAAGGTCATCATTGGCCAGGATGACGTAGTAGAAGGCCTGCTCATTGCTCTGTTTTGTAAAGGTCATTCCCTGCTGGTAGGGGTGCCGGGTCTGGCAAAAACGCTCCTCATTTCTACCATCGCCGAAGTGCTGGACCTGAAATTTAGCCGGATTCAGTTTACTCCTGACCTCATGCCTTCCGATATTGTGGGTACGGAAATTCTGGAGATTGACGATGAAACCAACCGAAAGCATTTCAAGTTCATCCGTGGTCCCATTTTCGCCAATATCATTCTTGCCGACGAAATCAACCGAACACCTCCCAAAACCCAGGCAGCCCTTCTGGAGGCGATGCAGGAAAAACGGGTGACAATTGCTGGAGAAAGCCATAAGCTGGAAGAGCCGTTTTTCGTTCTGGCCACTCAAAACCCCATTGAACAGGAAGGTACCTATCCGCTGCCCGAAGCACAGCTCGACCGCTTCATGTTTAACTTAAGTGTGGACTATCCTTCCATCGAGGAAGAAATTGAGATCGTGCGACGCACCACCACCAACGAAAAACCTCAACTCAGCACCATCCTCGACCATCAGGCCATCCAGTACTTCCAGAATCTGGTGCGAGAAGTCCCTGTAGCAGACAATGTGATCTCCCACGCGGTGAATCTGGTTAACCGCACCCGAATCAATACCCCCCACGCCCGCGATGAAATCAAAGAGTTGATTTCCTGGGGAGCTGGTCCACGCGCATCTCAGTATCTGATCCTGGGCGCTAAGGCTTTGGGGCTGTTACGCGGAAAATATTCTCCGGACATTGAGGAAGTCAATGACATTGCTGCCAATGTACTGCGTCACCGCATTGTGGCAAGCTTTACTGCAGAAGCTGAAGGTATCACCACAGATGCCATCATTGGAAAGATTGTGGCGGCGGGGTAACGTAGAAGAGGACTGTCATCCATGTATCAAATGCTCCAGAACCGATCGAAGCCTCCTCTGATAAAAAGGCCTTCGATCAGTTTTTTATCGCTGGCCCATCGTCTCTCATCGGCCCACAGAGCAAGTCCCACAAAAGAGGCATCTTTTGAATCAACACCACTGTAGTAATTTGCAGCTTGTTCTTTTATAACCGGATTCGCCTTGCCCTGGCGGCTCGAAGCACAACCGCTTCAGAACCTACGATCACGGTGTTGTTCTCCAGAAAATCCACGGCCTCATACTGCGTAGGAAACAGACAGGTCCGGATAGGAATGGCCCTCAGGGTTCCCTGCAAATACCTTCCTTCCGGAAAATCCTCGAAGATAAACAGCGTCGTTCTGGTTCGGGGAAAGATCCACCCTAATTTGAAGGTGTATGTAAGCAGAGCGACACGCTTTCGGTCCGGAGAAACAGCAGCGGCTGTCACCACCCGATCCGGTAAAATCAGAGAATCCACGAGGGTCGCATGAAACACACCGGGTGAATCAGGAAGTACATAGTGCCGGGTGATGCCATTGCCATTGTCTATGCTGCTTTTCGTAAACAGGTGGAGTTGATGATCGGCCCAGAAAAAGCCTTCCAGATTATAGTGCTGTCGGTCGGCCTCTGGAGGAAATGCTTGTTGCTCCGGGTAGGAAAAACGGATCGAATCCAGTTGACTGCTTTCGCGCCAAAAGCGATAAATGGTCAGGTCCTGACGATTGTTTCGGTTGTTCCCGAAGTCTCCGATGTACCAATGGCCCTGATCATCCGCGGTGATGTCTTCCCAGTCCCGGTTGATTGCCCCCTGCAACCGAATCGAATCAATCAGATTTCCTTCCCTGTCTGTCGCTAAGAGCCTGGGTTCCCCCCCACTGTCATTGTGCCACCAGAGGGTGTCGGGAGCCTGGATGAGGAGGCCGGAGGCTTCGTGGAGTTGAGGGGGCAGAGGGAAGCGGCGAGGAGATTGGGCATACACATACTGCAAGGAGCCGAGCAGCAGTAGGATGAGCGGGTATTTCATCAGAAGAATAGATTTCCGGGGATGATCAAGCAAAGAGGCTATCTTATCAATCATCTTTCCTACAGAGAATTAATGAGTTCGGCACAGCGGTCTTGGAGTATTCAACTCATCTGCCTGGTTTTCGGTGTACTCTGTGAATTCCTCTGTGCGTCTCTTTGGTTAGAAAGCAAGAGAATGCCCTTTTTTTGAGACAGTCTCTTGCTTCATATTCTACAGATTCCCCATCAGCCTCCCTGCTGGGCAGCAATCAGATTCAGGGCCCTCCCGGCCCTAAACCAGCCGATCTGCTGCGCATTATAGGTGTGATTCGTCATGAA
>CAZLKP010000153.1:9070-10198 GCA_964560095.1 uncultured Bacteroidia bacterium | reverse complement strand
TCGGCCATTACAAAAGAGCGATAGCCCTTATATTTCACAATGCCAAGATTCGGAACCAAGGTCGTGAAGGCGTAGTCTGCAATTTTGGGCTTTGCTGCACTCATGACTGAGAGCAGCGTAGATTTTCCGGCATTGGGAAAGCCCACGAGTCCGACATCTGCCAGCACCTTCAGTTCCAGGATGGCGTTGAGCTCTTTGGCTTCCCCACCTGAGGCGGCGTAGTCCGGCGCCTGATTGGTCGAGGACTTAAAGCTAGCATTTCCTCGCCCGCCAAGCCCACCTTCCAGAAGCAGGAGCTCTTCGCCATCTTCCACCACCTCCCCAATCACCTCATTGGTTTCAGCATTTCTCACAACTGTGCCCAGCGGTACTTCCAGAATTTCATCATGGCCACTTTTCCCTGTTTTTTGGGCTCCTGCACCATTTTTTCCGCTTTCGGCGGTAATGTACTTTCTGTATCGCAGATCGAGCAGCGTCCAGAGCTGTGTATTGCCTTTCAGAATAATATGGCCGCCCCGCCCACCATCACCGCCATCCGGTCCGCCTTTGGGCACGAAAGCCTCCTTCCGCCAGGAGACGGTGCCATTACCGCCCTTGCCGCTTTTGAAGTAGATCCGAACGTGATCGACGAAGTTATTTTGCATGTGTAGAGGCCGGAGTCAGGCCACGTGTGGAGCCAGCACCTCTGAGATCCGCTGACCGATCTCGTCAATTGACCCTACGCCGTCAATGCCGTTGAGCTTGCCCTGACCCGCATAGTAATCTGCCACCGGCAGGGTTTTGGTGTTATACTCTGTGATGCGCCTGCGGATGGTTTCCTCATTGTCATCAGCCCTGCCGCTTTCCTTCCCTCTCAGCACCAGACGCTGCACCAGCTCTTCATTTGGTACCTGGAGACTTATCATGCAGGTGATAGAAGTTCCATGCTGTTGCATCAGCTGGTCCAGGGCCTCGGCCTGAGGGACCGTCCTTGGAAATCCGTCAAAAATGAAACCATTGGCGTCCTTGTTGGCTTCCAGTCTTTTTTCAATGAGCGCAATGACGATGTCGTCGCTCACCAATTGACCGGCATCCATGATCGCCTTCACCCGCTGACCGAGCTCTGATCCGGAAGCGCGTTCTGCGCGC
>CAZLKP010000153.1:0-9060 GCA_964560095.1 uncultured Bacteroidia bacterium | reverse complement strand
AGACCTGATTCCACCCAGGTTTGGCAACTAATTCGGTGGAGAGATGAATCAGACCAAACTGATCAATGATCTTTTGAGATTGGGTTCCTTTTCCGGCCCCTGGCGGGCCAAACAATACGATGTTGAGCATAATGGCAGTTCTAGAAGCTTGCTAAAGACAATTAGGAATTGCAAATTAATGAATATTACGGTCTCACTGAAAGATTTTCCCTCACACTGTGTTCTACGCTTGTCTATTGGCGAATCCCGCTAGCCCCGGCATGGATTTAGATGAAGTAATAGCAGGGTTGTTTTTTGATTGGATAATACAATTTTCGGAAGGTTATTTGTTTTCGATCAAATTGTTCTTTCCAACCATCCAACAAGATTGAATGAAAGCTGTACGATTGTTGTTGACCTTGTGTCTGTCGGGAATGTGGATAATGTCACTAGCATCAGATCCACCACCCCGTGAACGAATGTGGGAATATCTGATCAATGAGCGGGTCATGGAGTATCCGCTCAGCACAGAAAATCTATTTCGGTTGGCTGTGTACACAGAGCTGAAGGGAAATTACCTACCTGCGCAGGATGCGCTGACCCTGGAGTTTGGCACCCTCGGCAACCTGCGGTTTTTCGACAATCACTGCCTTCTCAAAACATTCGATGGTCGTATGTTTTCCATTACCAAAGGCGTGACTCCAACAGCCCAGTCGGAAGTGCTGGATGCCTCACTTGATGACCTTTTTGACCGCATGCCCCTGCTAAATGATGCTTCGGCAGATCCGGCTGTCATTGCCCACGTCGATGATCATCTGGCAAGAAAGAACCTCGAACCTTTTGACAAATTATTCCTCCGTCACCTGCTGGTCCATTATGGTACATACAATGCTGAATTAGATGCAGTGGAGTTTCATTCTGACTGGCTCAACACCCGGGGCGGGGCTAGCGAACCGGGCGCTGCCATTTCCACGCCGCTCAAAATCCGGCTGGATCAAAGCATCCTCCGCGGATATTACCTGCAATCTGGAGGAACTGTGTATGTGGAGAATGTGCCACGTACCGTAGCCTATGCCACCGGAGAAGAATATGGCCAGAATGTAACGGCATTTAAGGTCTTTATGGAAGACTTGCTGGTGCGCTCGGTGCAATATGTGGTGCAGGAAGAAGTCCGCCGCGAACCTGTGGCCGTATCTTCAAGACCTTCGGGTAAGTTGCCTGTCGGCTATCAGCACCAAACCAGCCAGAAATCTGAGCTATCCACCGAAGGCGTGGAATCGCTTTATGCGCCGCAAAAGTGGATGAACTTGATGCTCGGCGTCTTACGGGCAAGAAATATCAACATTGGGGATTCGGATGTGATCCGGTATTTCATCGAAGAAGATTACTTTGAGCAGTTGTACGAATTGATGCTTCCGGAAGAAAAGGAAAGAGCCAATCAGTACAAGGAGCGACATCAACTCGCAGCGCAACCCTGATCGTGATGATTCGGGATACAGGTAGGAATGTGCGGGCTGTCCCATGTTGGGCATCCCGCTGTTTTATTGGAGCTTTTTGTTGTTTTTGTGCCGGTCAGCGTCCCGCCTGGTTTTTTTGGCTAGGTTTTGCCTCAATGCCTCTTCCAGGTCTATGTTGTGCTGATTCGCCAGGCAAATCAGCACGAACATCACATCAGCCATTTCATCGGCGAGATTTACCTCCTCATCTGATTTCTTAAAGGACTGTTCCCCGCTAGTCCGGGCTATGATGCGGGCCACTTCCCCCACTTCTTCCATAAGAATGGCAGTATTGGTCAGCTCGGAAAAGTATCGTACTCCGATGGTGGTGATCCACTGATCAACGGTTTGTTGGGCTTCTTTGATGGTCATGTGAACAGGTATATAGATAAAAGGCCTCTGGCTTTTTCGCAAGCCAAAGTGGCAGCATCGCATTTCTAACTCCCCTGCAGTTTGATAGTTTTACCGACAAATCACAAGCTCCCCATGATCCTAGCAATCGGAGGCCTATCCAGAAGCGGAAAAACCAAACTTTCCCGTAAAGTCAGCAAATGGCTCCGCGATCAGGGGCACTCCGTCGCGCTGCTCCATCAAGATACCTTCGTGAAGCCAGAGGAAAGCATTCCCCGAATCCGGGATCGGGTGGACTGGGAAACCCCCGATAGCATGGATTGGTCAAGATGGAATACAGCCATACGAGAAGCCCAGCAATCACACGACTGGGTGATCGCTGAAGGGCTGTTTGCTCTCCGAGAAGAAGCGGTGGAACCAGACAAACAACTATTCGTCCATATCTCCCGGGATACATTTCTGAACCGAAAACACGAAGACCAGCGCTGGGGGCCAGTGCCTGAATGGTTTATTCAACATGTATGGAACAGCTTCCTGCACTACGGGCAACCTTCAGGCAGAAATTTCCTGGAGGTTTCGGGAGAAAAAGTAGCTGACCGGGAAGAGATATTGAATTACCTGTTTTGAGAGGTGAGAGGTGAGAGGTGAGACGACTTCGTTGCGAGAAACGAGACCGGAATTCTATTCCTTTCGTGTCCTTTGTAAGGCCCCGAGTAGCTGCCCGACAACCATGCTCCTTGTATCTCTCTCGCATTCTTTCCGTACGTGAGCACATCTATCAGCCTGCAAATACCCTTGTTACATGAATTTCATTCTCTATCTCCTTCTCAATGGCCTGGCAGTCTGGTTGGCCTCTCGGTGGTTACCTGGGGTGGAAGTTGCCAGTTATTGGACAGCCGTCTGGACCGGGCTGGTGCTGGGACTGGTCAATGCCTTTATCCGGCCATTCATCACATTGCTGACCCTTCCGGTGACCTTTTTCACTTTCGGGTTGTTCCTGCTTGTGATTCAGGGGGCCATGGTTTTACTGGCCGACTGGCTGGTCGGAGGGTTTATGGTTGATGGCTTGGGATGGGCGCTGCTATTTACCTTGCTACTGGCCCTTATCAATTTGCTGATCAATTCCGCGAAAAAGGAAGAATAGTTCCTTATCCGACCACCCGGCTGGTGAGCCCCTGCTGATAGATCGCTTGGTAGTCTTCTATCCTGCCGAGTGTTTCTCCATCAAGCACGAGGTGAGCACCTGTCACGGTTCCGAGTTTCAGCAACGGCACGCCGGACACGGCACGCCGAAAAGAAGTTTCATCTTCCGAAGACACCGACACCACGATTCGCCCTCCTGCTTCGCCATAGAGGAATGCATCTTTGCGCATGTCATCCGGACAGGTAATCTCCATACCCAGGCCGTTCACAAAGCCGGATTCGAGCAATGCGACGATCAATCCGCCGTCAGACACATCATGAGCAGATTGAACCAGCCCCTCACCGATCAGATCCAGCATCTGGATTTGCAAGGCCAGCTCTTCATCCAGGTCAAGATAGGGAGCAGGGGTATTTTTGATGCCGTGATAGGCATAGACATATTCAGAGCTACCGATGTCTTCTACCACTTTTCCAAGCAGATAAATGGCATCTCCTTCCTGCTTAACATTCATCGACATAGTTCCCTTTTCAATGTCCTCCACGACACCCACCATTCCGATTGTGGGCGTGGGGAATACCGGTCCGGTTTCTGACTGGTTGTAAAAACTGACGTTTCCACCAGTAACCGGAGTGTCAAATTTGCTGCAGGCTGTTCTCATTCCTTTGATGGCATGGGCAAATTGATAATACACTTCCGGATTGTAGGGGTTTCCGAAATTCAGGCAATTGGTCACGCCGAGCGGCCGGGCACCTGAGACTACCAGGTTTCTGGCGGCTTCCGCCACGGCAAGGGCGCATCCTTTTTCCGGATCGGCATACACATGTCGACTGTTGCAATCTGCTGTCACAGCCAAGCCCTGCTTTTGATCATGGATCCTCAGGATCGCCGCATCAGAAGGTGCATTGGTACTCATATTCACCGTACCTACCATGGAGTCATACTGCTCGGTCACCCAGTTTTTAGAAGCGATAGAGGGACGGTCCAGCAAAAACCGGATCACCTGATCGTGACGGGCAGGCTGCGGGATCTGGCTGATATCAAATTTCCGAATGGCCTGGAAGTACTCGGGTTCTTTCTGCTCCCGCACATAAACGGGGGCGCCTCCGCCCAGCACCAGGCTATCGGCCGGCATCGTGGCAACAAGATTGTCGTGAAAGTAGTAGCGAAGTATGCCGCCTTCGGTCACCACACCGATTTGCTCGGCATGGAGATCCCATTTATCAAACACATCAATCACGGCCTGTTCTTTGCCTTTTTCCACCACAAAGAGCATCCGTTCCTGAGATTCTGACAGCAGAATTTCAAATGGCACCATGTCATCCTGGCGTGTGGGCACTTTGTCGAGCCACACATCCATGCCCACTTCGCCCTTGGCAGCCATTTCAGAGGTGGAACAAGTGATGCCGGCTGCACCCATATCCTGGCAACCAACGATCACGCCTGTATCCAGGGCTTCGAGGGTGGCTTCGAGAAGCAGTTTCTCCGTGAAAGGGTCACCAACCTGTACAGATGGCAACTTTTCTTCAGATTCATCGGAAATATCTTCCGAAGCGAACGTCGCCCCGTGGATTCCATCTTTTCCGGTAGAAGCCCCGACGATAAACACAGGATTCCCGAGTCCTGCTGCAGTCGCACTCATGGATTGGCCCCGCTTCACAATGCCAACTGACATGGCATTCACCAGGGGGTTAATGTTGTAGCAGGGATCAAAATATACCTCTCCAGCAACCGTCGGCACGCCAAAGGCGTTGCCATAATCTCCGATGCCTTTCACGACACCCTTGAGCAGGTGGCGGGTTTTGGCCAGATCAAGGCTGCCAAATCGCAGCGAATTGAGCGAAGCAATCGGTCGGGCGCCCATGGAAAAGATGTCACGGTGAATACCGCCTACCCCGGTTGCTGCCCCCTGATACGGTTCAATAGCCGAAGGGTGGTTGTGCGATTCCATTTTGAAGGCTACGGCCAGACCATTACCGAGGTCCATGAGCCCTGCGCCTTCCTCACCGGCACCCGCCAGCACTTTTTCGCCACCTTTGGGGAGGGTTTTGAGCTGGAGAATGGAGTTTTTATAGGAACAGTGTTCGCTCCACATCACCGAATAGACAGACAGCTCTGTGAAATTGGGCTCGCGACCCAGAAGCTCGGTAATTTTCACATATTCTTCCTGGCTCAATCCGAGTTGGGCCACAACTTCTGGCGTCACCGCCGGGGTGGATGTCATCATAATAGGCAGGCAGCTTTGAGGCTGCAAATATAGCGAAGCCTCCCGGAACTTGTGGTATCGGGAGGCTTCGGATGAGAGAATTCTATGGATTAGAGATGCCGCTCAGCGTGGTAGCTCGATCTGACCAGGGGCCCACTTTCGACGAAGCTAAAGCCCATGTCCATGCCTACATCGTGATAATGCTGGAAGAGGTCGGGATGAATGAATTCATGAACCGGGAGGTGCATCTTGGTGGGCTGCAGATACTGACCGATGGTAACGACGTCACAGTCGTGGCGACGCAGATCTTCGAGGATTTCATACACCTCTTCGACCGTCTCACCGAGGCCCACCATAAAACCGGATTTGGTGCGGCAACCCGCAGCCTTGGTTCGTTTGATTTGCTCCAGGCTTCGGTCGTATTTGGCTTGTGGACGCACGCGCCGATAGAGTCGCTTTACCGTTTCCATGTTGTGAGAAACAACCTCTGGATTTTCGACAGTGATTAACTCGAGTGCTTCCCAGTTGGCTTTGACATCGGGGATGAGTGTTTCCATGGTGGTTCCAGGCGCATGCTTTCTCACCTGCCGCACGGTTTCGGCCCAGATATTCATACCGCGGTCTTTTTGCTCATCGCGGTTTACCGAGGTGATGACCGCGTGCTTCACTCCCATTTTTTTGATGGCCTGCGCCACGCGGTAGGGCTCCATGATGTCCAGTACATCCGGCTTGCCAGTGGCAACGGCACAAAAAGAACAGGAGCGGGTGCAGGTATTACCCAAAATCATGAATGTGGCGGTGCCGGCTCCCCAGCATTCGCCCATATTGGGGCAGCGTGCACTTTCACACACAGTGTGCAGCTGATGCGTATCAATGGTTTTTCTCACCTCCGTAAATGCCTTGCCATAGGGCAGTTTTACCCGAAGCCACTGGGGCCTGGGGCCATTGCCGGGAAGATTTTTACGGGTAAGGTCGGTGGGATTAATAGTGATAACGGACATGAAATCTCCTTTACTTTTTCGGCTTCCTGATCGGAAGCATAAGAATACTTTTATAAACCGGCAAAGCAATCAAAGGTTTACCAGCGATTGCCCAGAAAAAAGCCTACCGAAGCTGCCACAAAAAATCGGCTATTAGGTACTTCCAGAAAATCAGCCATGATTGGTACTGCATTGGGAAACCAGTCGGCATTGAGCCCCAGTTGGACAGCCCGGATAGTGCCTGAGTTGTTGGAGAAATCAAAGAGCCCGAACAATTTCGCACTGGCGCCAACCTGAAAAGAAGGATCAAATTCGTGGTCGAGCAGGGAAGCCCGCCCGATGATGGACCGGTAGGTATGATCGACTGGATCGTAGGCCTCTATGATCCTGTCTCCCAGTTGTGGCTGGTTGGGCAGAGGCTGAAAGATTTCCAGATAATAGGGAGTTGTCATGCCAATGGCCGGGCCGACTTTGGCTCCCAGCCTGACATTCAGAAGGTTGCCGGATCCAATGGGAAACAGATCATACTGGACTCCCACAGAAGGCGAAAAAACAATCAGGTGGTTGAGTTTTCCAAATACGTAATTGCGCCCCTGCTGGCCAAAAACGGATTCTCCACGGATTTCCCGTGTGTCTTTCACCAGATTGGCATCTGCACCAAATAGCCACTGACGCTGATCAGGCCCCAACAGATAAGAAAACGACAAGCCCCATCCGCGGGGAGTGGTCTGATAGCCAACCATATAGCCTTGCGAAATGGGGGATTCTTCCTGTGATGTCTGAGCAGGTAAGGCAGGCACCATGCCCGGAATCATCAGCATCACGAAAAAAATACGGCGAGCGTACATAAGCATGGTCCTGAGTAAAAATGAGCTGGTCAGGTATGTAAATCCACTAATACGTACTGGCCAGTTCAATATCAAAAACCAGAGTCGAATTGGCTGGAATGCCGGGCCGGGCAGCTGATCCATACCCTTTTTCGGGAGGAATAATGAGCTTTACCTTAGACCCTGTTGGCACCTGAGGCAGCGCAATTTTCCACCCCTCAATGAGTCCATTCAACGAAAAATCCTGATAGCCGGGCTTGTCAAACGAAGAATCGAATTCACTGCCATCCAACAACGTTCCTCTATAGTTCATCACTACGTTAGAACCGGGGGCAGGTTTGGGACCGTTGCCTTTTTCGACAAGATAGATCTGCACCTCATCCACTGTAAAGATCTGGCTACTGTCTTGCAGTGGGTAGGGCGGTTGCAGGTCTGAACCGGGTTGAGGGGCCGGTCCTGGAGCAGCTTCCGGTGGACGTGTGGCCAATTGGCTGTCGGCAGTAGATGAATCTGCACCTGTATCCTCACAAGCACTGAGCATAATAATTCCCACAAAGGAGATGGTGATGACAAAGAAAAAAACTGGTTTCATAGACATAAAGTGGAATGAAAGTCAGGCAGTAGAAAATGGAGGCAGATGTTATCGTTGGACCGCTATCTCTTCGGATAGCAACATGTCTTTATGCGATTCAAGGAGTTTGAGAAAGGTCTTTTCTGTCTCTTCCAGTGATTCGGTACTTTTTCCGCCGGAAGCATAAAAATGCCCGCCACCGCCGAAATGGCCCGCAAGCAGGGCTGAATTAACCACGCCTCGACTCCGAAAACTAAACTTCACCAGGTTGTCTTGAACGGTCATTAACACTCCCAGATTGACATCCTTGATGCCCAGCGCATAATTCACCAGCCCTTCTGTATCGCCGGTTTTGATGTTGTATTCTTTGAATACTTCCTTCGGCACCATGATGTAGGCCGTTTTGAGCTCCGGTACCACCTTCAACCGCTCTAGAAGACAATGGCCGATAAAACGCAACCGATCCTGAGTGGAGTTGGACATAATGCGGTCGTAAATCGCATTGACATTGATGCCGGTTTCCATGAGGTTGGCTACCAGACGATGAACATCCGGCGTAGTAGAAGTGAACCGGAAGGATCCCGTATCAGTCATGATGCCAGTGTAGAGGCACTCAGCAATATTATGCGTGATCAGATCAAGATGTCCCAGTCCCTCGAGCAGGCGATAGATCATTTCTGCTGTGGAGGAGGCTGTATCATCGACGAAACGGAAGTCATCAAAATCAGCCGGATCTTTGTGGTGGTCGATCATGACCACTTTGCCATCCGTATCTTTGACGATGGGCTCCAGATCGTTGATGCGATGCAGGGCATTGAAGTCCAGGCAAAAGATGAGATCCGCTCCTTCAAAGGTCCACTTCGCCAGGTCCATATCCTCGGGCGCGACGACGATATCTTGTGCCCCCGGCAGCCAGGACAAAAAATCGGCATAGGCCGTGGGCGATACGACCTTCACTTTTTTTCCCATTCCCAGGAGATAGTGATACAGGCCGAGGGATGAACCGAGCGCATCTCCGTCGGGGCGTTGATGCGTGGTGATGGCAATGCGCTTGCTTTTGCTGATCAGGTTACCAATTTCTTCGAGGTGAGTCATAGAGGTGATTAAGGGTCAATGGCCTACGGTCCTGGCGCAAAATTGGGGAATCCCCTATTTTGCCCCACTGAGCGTTCGGCTTTGGACCGTAAATCTAATACATCCCAGCCGATGTGGAAAATTACCGGAAGGGCTTGCGGCAATAAGCTTTTGGCGCGACCTTTGTCCCGCATTTTGTTTTCAACCCTAGCAATTCAACCAACATGAGCGGAACAACCACTCTGACCATCATTAAGCCTGATGCCGTAGGCAATGGACATGCAGGCAATATCATCGCAGCAATTCAGGAAGCTGGATTTACCATCAAGGCCACGAAAATGATCCACATGAATGAGCGTGAAGCCGGAGGCTTTTATGCTGTTCACAAAGAGCGCCCGTTTTTTGGGGAACTCGTGGAATTCATGACCAGCGGCC
>CAZLKP010000152.1:0-10233 GCA_964560095.1 uncultured Bacteroidia bacterium | reverse complement strand
ACCGTCAAGGGATTACATCCGGAAGCTACGTCCGGAACAAAATTCGCATAGGGGCCAACCACCGTGATGTAGTCTTGCCGAATCAGTGTATCCCTACAGCCTACCTGATCTACTGCAATAGCCCGGACAGTATAAACCCCTGTGTCCTGGTATGCATAAAAGGTAGGTATGGAACTGATCGCTTGCGTGGTATTTACATTTCCAAGCTCAAAAGTCCATCGAATAATGTTAAAATTCTGGGACCCGGTATTGTCAAAATTAACAGCCTCATTTCGACAAACCTGTGTCTGATCAGCTGTAAAATCAACAATCGGGTTCCCTGCGATGATTGCGGTTGAAAACGTATCTGCACAACCTGTTGTGGAATTCACCACGGCCTGGGTCAAAATATAGGTGCCGGGGGTGGTGATATTCAATGGGGGTGGATTTTGCTGAGCAGAGTAAGGCACGCCATCCAGAAAATACTGATAAATATCAGCAGGCCCTATACTGCTGTCAGTGATCGCCACAGTCACCGGAAGATCGCAGATAAAAGCCTGATCGGTCACAACCTGCGCCCGGGGTGGAGAGGCATAAATGAGGCTATCCAGAATCAACGTATCGCGGCATCCCTGATCTTCGATATATAAAGCAACACTAAACAGGCCTGTGTCAGGATACATGGTCGTGGGCATGTCATCCTGCAAAACAAAATTGCCAGGGGCTTCATACTGAAAATCCCAGTAATAATCCCAGCCTGCTTGCGTAAAAGTGGAGGTAAAGGTCACCGGCTCATTCAGGCAGACGGTGTCATCACTCCACGTAAAATCAACCTGCGGTGGATCTCCGACTCTTACAGCCCCATTGATGGTCCTTGAACCGGTACATCCATTTTGGGTCGTGATAGTCAGCGTAACGTTGTAATTGCCCGGTGTTGTAAAATTAGCCGTTGGGTTCTGCTGGGTAGAGGTAGCAGGAACAGCACCGACCCCACCGAAATCCCAGTTCCACGTAGTGATGGGATCAGGTGAATTGGACACATCGGTAAATTGAACCGTTACAGGCACACAACCATCAGGTGGATTTCGGGTGAAATTCACATTTGGCTCTTGAACAGAAATATCCACACAGACGGTATCCGTGCATCCGGTAGCATTCGAGGCGATCAGACATACCTGATAATTGCCCAGAGCGGTGTAAGTGTGCTGTGGATTTTGAAGGGTCGAAGTCGTGCCGTCCCCAAAATCCCACAACCAGGAATCCGTATTGGTCGATTGGTCTGTGAAGAAAAACGGAATACCAGGCTGACAGTCTTCCGTTCGGTCAGGGGTAAATGCCGCAACCGGAGTGGTATTAACGGTAATCAGGTTGTTCTGAACAATGGTATCTCCGCAGGCAGCGTTATTGGCAAATAAGGTAACTGTGAATGTTCCTGCAGTATTGTAGGTATGCGTGGGATTTGTATCGGTGCTGTTGACACCGGGCGTTTCGCCAAAGTTCCATTCATAGGAAGTCACCCCACCTGAAGAAAGGTTTGTGAAGCTAACCGTTTCTCCCTCACAAATCACTGTGGGTGTAGCTGAAAAGTCTGCTGTGACCCCACCGACACCTACAGCACCCGTCCGCACGAGTGTGTCGACACAACCATTGGTAGAAGATAGCTGGAGCGTGATGTCATACTGGCCTGGATTGTTATAGGTGATGGGACCAGGGGTAGGACCATTGGACTGGGCTCCTCCTCCGATATCAGAACCTCCGGGATAAAACCAGGTATAAACCGGGTTGGCAGCACCGCCAGCCTGAGAATTGTTGATAATATTGACCGTAAGAGGTGGGTTACAGGCCGAATTAACATCCACCGTAAAGTCAAGTACTGGTGGTTCAAACACTTCAATGATATCCGGAAACTGTTGAAAATTTGTACAGCCGTTGGCATCTGTCACTGTCAGAACTAGGCCAAGCGTATCAGGAGCGGTAGTAAATGAGAAACAAGGAGAAGCTGCTGTGCTAGATGAGCCGTCTGACAGGGTCCATTGATAACTCACAATGGGACTGGAGGTGATAGAGTTATCAGTAAAACAGGAGGTCATAGGTGCACAACCAGTCGTATTATCCACAGTAAAATCGGGATTAGGCGCTTCAAAAATCTCCACAAAACAGGGTTGCGTCAGCGTATTGGTTTGACCGCCTGCATCTGTAACGGTGAGGGTGACATCGTAGCATCCGGCAGTACTGTAAACAAATGTTGGGTTCTGCAAGGCAGAGGTACTCCCCCCTACCCCAAAGTCCCAAGACCAACTGACAGGATTTCCAGCAGATAAATCCTGAAAATTGACCACAGTCGATACATTACTACATCCGGAGGTGGTGTTGGCGGTGAAGTTCGCACCGGGCTGAGCCCAGGCCGACGTGATCCCCAACATCAGCAAAGCAAGGAAAAAGCCTGTACGTGTTAATTGCATACCCGTCTCTCTGTAATACTCTCTTTGCAGGTAAGGACAAACAAACCTGAATGCGCGCTACCGGCAAAGACGATAATACAACGTAAGAAAGATAATTTCCGTCTGTTTTACACAGAAAAATCCTCCATGAACAAACCTATAAAACCTTTTGACAGAAGGTCTTTTACTTTGTCCACATTAACAAATGTAATTCTTCGAAATTTCGGCGATCGGTTGGGGAGGATTTTCCGAATTTACGAGGAACATTCGCGGCCATAAAAGTAGTACTGAGAATCAGGCTATCCAACCCCGTAGCCAAAAACAAGCACAGAACTTGCGGAAGGCCAGTTGGCCAATTGTGACAACAGCAGCAAAACGTAGATAAAAAAAGGCGACAGATCCAGCAGACTTTCCCTTACCGACCAAGTCCGGCCCCAGCCTATCAGCAGCTGAAGGAAAAACAAAAACAGAAGTCCATTGGTGCAGAGCTTCAAAAATGGCTGGAAGGTCCAGCCTCCATGCCCGTAGCCGGTGGAGGACTGTGATACCACCTCCATTACAAATGGACCCCGAATCCACATCACCAGAATGCCTGCAAGCAACGAGACCCAACTACTCACCCGAAACAGAACCCTCGCCTGTTTTTGCTCGCGGCTGTAATTCAGACTCCGTGCCCACACAAGTGCAAATCCGGATAACACCAAAAACACCAGCAACAAGCCTGACATTTGCTTACTGAGCCCATTCAACCAGAAGAGTTGTGTAAGAAAGTACTCCAAGATGGAATACATGAGCAGAATAAACGGCAACTCTTTCCTGCTGGTGAGAAAAAAATACAACAGCAAACCTGAAAAAAAGACGCCGTATAGCACATCGAGCATGGGAAGATGTTTCAGAGACATTACTCGCCCATGGCGCCGGTCGGTGTTCCTTTCAGATTCATTCTGACCGAAAACTGGTGAGTATTAAAGACAGAATTTAACCCATAGCTCGAAAAACCATAATCGATCGCGAACCTTCTCAACCGAATCCCCGCTCCGAGCGAAAACCCGGTCATACCTGCGCGATTGTTGGCCCGGAGTTCCTGACGGCGGAGATGGTTATAGCCAGCGCGAAGACGTAACGAACGACCAAGCAAAAATTCCCCTCCAAACACCACATGTCGGAAAATCCGGTCGGCCATCTGATTCGGGGGTTCTATGGGATTTCCGGATAAATCGAACTCAATCGGGGCGTTGGGATCAATATAAACCAGATTCGGATGCTCCAGCTGGATAAAGGTCAAAGAAAACCTCAGCGGCATGTACCGGAGCTTGTTGGATACCCCTGCCACAATTTCAAAGGGCAATGGTTCCCGAGCGGCACCTGGCACGTAGGAACTCAGCTGCACCCCAAGGTTTTTCATCACCAGACCAGCAGAAAACAGCTTTTCAGGGCTGCGATAGGCAGCACCGAGGTCTGTAGCAATCCCGACAGATCCAAATCCGGGAGCCAGACTTGAGCTGATCACCTTGAGGTTTACCCCGTATCTCAGGGTGCCCTGCTCCAGCCGATCCAAAGTCCGGCTGTACCCAACGGTTACAGCCAGATCGCGGGCACTGAACTCTCCGGTGATGTTCCCGTATTCATCGGCCGACTGCATGTTTCCATAACTGACATACTGGATGGCTCCATGGAAACTGCCAATCCCTTCCCTGGTATGACTGTAACCAGCATATCCATACCCGATGTCGGCCAGATAATTAACGAAGCTGAGCGCCAGCTTCTGATGCATCGAATCATTGAGTAAAGCCGGATTCTGCGCGGCAAATGAAGGGTCGTCATCCCAGGTGGAAACGTTGATCCCCCCTATGGCTGCATGCCTCGCAGATGGAGCCAGGTTCAGGAAATCATACACATGTCTGCCACCGATCTGGGCAGTCGCCGGGACCAGAAGTAAGGACAGGCATCCAATAAAAAATATTCTTCTCATAACCACGATCCAAAAGTACACCCTTGGCCGGAAATAATTATGGTAAAAATAATTCCCGCCTCTCACCCTGCAATATTTCACTTAAAATCATCTCCCATACACTCACAACCAATCTCCATATTCCCGATTCATCACTGCCTGCATGACCATCAAACTCCCATTGACTATCTTTTCCTGCCATTTCACGAATTTTTCTTGATCTAGAAAAGTGATACGTTTGCAGGTCCAAAAATCACCAATGACATGGAAAATCAGATTAACTCATATTTTTCGAAGCGAAGAAAAGAATGGAAAAAGAGCTCCCCACAGAATTCTTGGCTGGTATTTAAGATCATGGCCGAATTTGTCGAGGGCTTCGAAAAGATGCAGGAAATAGGGCCATGTGTCTCCATCTTTGGTTCAGCAAGGACCAAACCCGGAAGTAAATACTATGAATTGGCCGCTGAAATTGGCAACAAACTATCAAGGGCAGGTTTTGGGGTAATCACAGGCGGAGGCCCAGGAGTGATGGAAGCTGGTAACAAAGGAGCCAGAGAAGCAGGTGGTTCTTCGGTAGGTCTCAATATCGAACTGCCGTTTGAACAGCATATCAATCCTTATGTAGATCCTGATAAAAATATCGAATTCAACTACTTCTTCGTCCGGAAAGTCATGTTTGTCAAATATGCCCAGGGGTTTGTCGTTTTGCCCGGAGGATTTGGAACGCTGGACGAGCTGTTTGAAGCCCTGACGCTCATTCAAACATATAAGATCGACCGGTTTCCAGTTGTATTGGTCGGCAAATCATTCTGGAGTGGCCTGATGGAATGGATCAAAGAAACAGTACTGGAGGATTTCGGCAATATTTCTTCCCAGGATCTGGACCTGTTCAAAATGGTAGAAACTGCTGATGAAGTTGTGGAGCATTTGACGAACTTTTATACCAAACATGACGTAAAACCAAATTTCTAGGAATGAGGATATTCACCTAAATATCCGAACATCAGGCTTACCACCTACCAATTCGCTTTCACTGACCCTTTGCGCAACACTTTCCCCCATTCAGCCTGATAATCAACGTTCTAAATAATTTTTGCTTGATCTTGTTTTCGGAAAGTTTCGGCAAAATGAAAGAAAAAATGCAAAACTGTCGCGCTTTTCGTCATCTGTAGGTTCAGCTTTGCACCCGCTAAGTCGTTAGCCTCAAATACCCCAAATATTTTCCATGCAAAAAGCCCTCGTATACCTCTCTATTTCTGCGGGTCTTGCTCTTGGAACCTCTCTTCTCCTCACAACCACCCCCAGAACACAAAGCACCCAGGCTGCTTCCCTTCAACCAGATTTGAAATACGCATCCGCTCACTTGAGTAAAATGCGTTATCAGCCTCCGATGGATCTGACTTTTGCCGGCGAATCTGTCCCGATGGACAATCCAATGGTCAGCAAAAAACTTCAGAAAGAGCTGAATCAAAAAATTCAGCATACAGCCGGAACCCATCAGCTCTATCGTCGTGTGTTTCGGTATCGACAATTGTTCACCAAAATCCTCCGTGAGCAGGATATTCCCACTGATTTTTTCTATCTCAGCATGGCCGAAAGTGCGCTCTCCAATGCTATTTCGCCAGTAGGAGCAGCCGGATTCTGGCAGTTTATGCCGACAACTGCCCGTGCTTATGGCCTCACGGTCAATGAGCAGATTGATGAGCGCTTTGACCCGGTCAAAGCTACCTACGCTGCCACTAGATATTTCAAAGTCCTGTACAAGGAACATCATTCCTGGACATTGGTAGCAGCTGCCTACAACATGGGCTCTGCCGGATTGAGCCGACAAATTGCCGCTCAGGGGGATTCCACTTACTACACATTGAGGCTGAATCATGAAACGGGCGCCTATCTCTATCGAATTCTCAGCAGTAAATGTATCGTAGAACAACCAGCCCGCTATGGCTACGATATGGCTGCAGTCACTCCCTACACCCCCATTCGGTATGAGTATGTGAGGGTAAAGGAAGATATCCCCAATCTTGCTACTTTTGCAGCCAAACACGGGCTGAGTCTTGATCAGCTGTTCACTGTCAATCCCTGGTTACAAACTCTTTCCCTGTCCGCTGACCAAACACTCAGCCTCCGAATTCCGTTGAATAAAGACTTTTTTGCGGCTGAACTCAAAGTGAGAGATTGGTCTTCGGTAATGTCGGAGCAGAATGATGATGAACAACCGAAACCTGATACAGCCCAAACCGATTCGATTCATCGCGTGGTGGCATCATGAGCGAAACTACTGAAGCCTTTATCGACATCCTGGGCGCCCGGGAGCACAATCTCAAACATATTGATCTCCGAATTCCCCGCAATAAGCTGGTTGTAATTACCGGTGTGAGTGGTTCGGGAAAAAGTTCGCTGGCCTTCGACACCCTCTACGCCGAAGGCCAGCGACGATATTTGGAGAGCTTCTCTGCCTATGCCAGACAATTTCTCGGAGATCTTAAGGCGCCCGATGTCGATAAAATCGATGGGCTCAGTCCGGTGATTGCCATTGAGCAGAAAACAACTTCCAGAAACCCACGCTCTACCGTCGGTACTGTCACGGAGATTTATGACCTCTTTCGCCTGCTTTTTGCCAGAGCCAGTGAGGCTATTAGCTACGTGACAGGCAAAAAGATGGTCCGCATGACCGATGAACAAGTCGTCGATACCATCAAAGAGCAGTTTCAGGGGAAAAAGTTCCTGATCCTGGCTCCTATGATCCGATCCCGAAAAGGCCATTATCGCGAACTGTTTGAAAACCTTGCCAAGCAGGGCTTCACCCGCGTGCGTGTGGATGGGGAAGTCAAAGA
The DNA here is from genome assembly GCA_964560095.1 of uncultured Bacteroidia bacterium. Lineage (GTDB taxonomy): Bacteria > Bacteroidota > Bacteroidia > J057 > J057 > JANQTF01. Next base: position 3,025 of record CAZLKP010000152.1, on the reverse strand, counting down.
GATTGAGCGGGGCATGAAACTCGATCGCTACAAAATCCACGACATTGAGCTAGTTGTAGATCGGGTCAAGATCGGTAAAGATGATAAACGACTGTTTCAGAGTGTCCAGAAAGCCATGAAAACCGGCGAAGGCACAGTCTTGCTGGTAGATCATGAATCCAAAGATACCTACTGGTACAGCCGAAATCTCATGGATCCCGAGTCTGGAATCAGTTATGATATCCCCTCGCCCAATACCTTTTCCTTTAACTCTCCCTACGGTGCCTGCCCCGAATGCAATGGCCTGGGGAAAGTATATGAAGTCGATAACCAGGCTGTAATTCCTGATGAATCCATCTCTATCTCACGGGGGGCAGTCGCTCCATTGGGAGAATATCGCGATATCTGGAACTTTCGCCAGCTTCGAAAAATTGCTGATGCCCTCAGGTTCAAACTCACCACTCCCTGGAAAGACATTCCCGAGGACGCGAGAAATTTGATCCTTGACGGAAAAAAAGCAGGCATGGCCAAAGGACTCCGGGTCAGGTTTGATGGTGTCAGAAAATTCGTCTCCGAATCGTATCATCAGTCTTCCTCTGAAAAGATCAAGTCCTGGGCCGAGTCGTTCATGAAAATCTCAACCTGCCCTACCTGTGAGGGCAGTCGCCTCAAAAAAGAAAGTCTCTTCTTTCACATCGCAGGTAAAAACATCTATGAACTGTCCTCCATGGATATTGGCACCCTCGCCGAATGGATGGGTACTGTGGATGACAGGCTCACTGACCGCCAGAAGGTGATCGGAGAAGAGGTTCTGAAAGAACTCAAAAAGCGGATCGGATTTCTCACTCAGGTAGGGCTCAATTATTTGGCCCTGGATCGTCCGGCGAGATCTCTCTCGGGTGGTGAAGCCCAGCGAATCCGTCTGGCCACCCAGATCGGATCCCAGTTGGTCAATGTCCTTTATATTCTTGATGAACCCTCCATCGGGCTTCACCAACGCGACAATGCCAAACTGATTCAATCACTGAAAGAATTGCGGGATCTGGGCAATTCCGTACTCGTGGTAGAACATGACAAGGATACCATGCTGGCCTCCGATCACATAATTGATATTGGGCCCGGTGCCGGACACTACGGCGGCGAAATTGTAGCTCAGGGCACGCCAGAAGATATTTTGAATACGCCCTGTGCCACGGCAGATTACCTCTCCGGGCGCCGATTCATCGACCCAGGACCGGAACGCCGGATCGCAAACGGACAGGTATTCCAACTCAAAGGAGCCACCGGAAACAACCTCAAAGCTGTTGATTTGAACCTGCCACTCGGAATCTTTATCTGTGTGACGGGGGTTTCCGGAAGTGGCAAATCCACCCTGATTAATGAGACCCTGTTTCCCCTGGTAAGCCAGCACCTGTACACAAGCAAGCAGAAACCCATGGCCTACGAGTCAGCTGAAGGCCTGGATTTGTTTAATAAAGTTGTGCGAATCGACCAATCTCCGATTGGTCGGTCTCCTCGATCCAATCCGGCAACCTACACGGGGCTGTTTACCTACATCCGCCAATTGTTTGCAGACCTACCCGAAGCCAAAGCCAGAGGATATAAAATCGGTCGCTTTTCCTTCAATGTGAAAGGGGGCCGCTGTGAAGAATGCCAGGGAGCCGGCGTTCAGACCATCGAAATGAACTTTCTGCCGGATGTTTATGTGACCTGCCCTAAGTGCCAGGGAAGGCGTTACAACCGCGAAACCCTGGAAATCCGATTCAAAGGTAAATCCATTGCCGATGTGCTGAACATGGACATCAATGAAGCCTTGGAATTCTTCGATGCGATGCCTCGGATCAAGCGCTACCTGAAAACCCTTCACGATGTCGGCCTGGGATATCTGACACTGGGACAACCGGCTACGACCCTCTCCGGAGGAGAAGCCCAGCGCATCAAAATTGCCTCAGAACTCTCCCGAAAGGACACAGGAAGCACACTTTACCTCCTGGATGAACCGACCACGGGCCTGCACTTTCAGGATATCGAAATGCTGCTAAAAGTTCTTAACCAACTGGTGGACAGAGGCAATACTGTGTTGGTAATTGAACACAACCTCGATGTGATCAAAGTCGCCGACTGGATTATTGATCTTGGGCCGGAGGGTGGAGCTGCAGGTGGAATGATTATCGCTGAAGGCACACCTGAGAAGGTAGCAGAGATTCCCCATTCTTACACGGGTCAATTTCTAAAGCGCGAGCTGGCTAACCTACAGGAGCTGAAGGCCCCTCAAAAATGATCCCGGTTTTCGGTAATTTCGCGGTATGAGCAGGTCTGATGCACCCGAATTCTTCCCTTCCTCCACACAGGAATCGAGGCTATGGCTGGAAGACAACCACAAAGAGCTGTCAGGAATCTGAGGAGTATTTGCCAAAAAAGACAGTTGCCTGGCTGTGTGGAGCACTTTTCTGACTTCTGATCGGATTTGCCTTGATCCACCTGAGCATCCTCTCGGGAAATCTGCTCGCCTTACGACCACACACCCGCAGCTGGATGGATGTCGGCTACAACAAGGCATCCCTGGCAGGGGCCAGTGTTATTTTGGGAGCCTGGAAACGATATACGGTGACTGATTCCCGATATGAACGTGGGACATCATTCCCAAAATCGGGTGAAGGCGTAAAGAACGCAAGAAACATAGCCTGTGGCGGTCTTTGCGTTTTTCACTTTTTGACCTTCGGCAAGGGTGTGACCTGGGAGACAGTCGCTTCGTTTTGGTGTTGCGACGGCTGAAATACCTACCTTTGCTTTTCACTGGACAGAGAATATGAAATTCCACGAATACAACATTATCCCGGAACTCAAACAGAACATCAAGACCATCGGGATGAGTCGCCCGACGGATATTCAGTACAAAGCCATACCGCCGATCCTGAAAGGCGAAGATGTGCTGGCGGTCGCCCAGACCGGAACCGGAAAAACAGCTGCCTTTGCCATCCCGTTGATTCACCTCATCCATCGTAGGAAAAGATCCGGCAGAAGTCAGGGTGTGCGGGGACTTATT
>CAZLKP010000151.1:0-10237 GCA_964560095.1 uncultured Bacteroidia bacterium | reverse complement strand
TCTTTTCTTTGCTGACTTATGATTTGCCATAGGTGTTTAAGCCTGATTCTTGTTCTGTTCAGAATTTGTCCGGAAAGGAAACAAATACCTGTTTTATCTTTCAGGATCGCAAATATAGTAGCTTGCCTCGAAAGCACCAAAGGATGGAAAAAATCCGGAGGAGAATTCTGTGTTCTCCTCCGGGATCTCTGTTGGCTACCTGATGTAGCGCTCCACAAATTCCTGCCGGAATCTGTTCACTGCGTCTTCGGTGGCCACCTCAAACCGATAGCCGTTGGTTTCTTTCTGCTTGTCGGCCTCCTCCTGTAGCGGATAGTTATACTTGGTGTAATCAGAAGAGATGGTCGAAACGACCTCATCTTCAAAGTGAAAATACACCCAGTTAAACTCGTCGATCTCCAGATACATGGTGAGTTGATCGGGTTGCTTTTCCCCGGAAGCAGCAATCGTTCCGAATCTGTAGACAATCCGTGCATTCACCTTCTTATTGATCGGCCGTGCATTCAACCCAATAAGTCCTACCTCAGCATCGCTGTACAGGGCCTTGTATTCAGGGCTGTAGTTGAAGTCTACCCCTGATAGCAGGACCGTGTAGGGCAGCTGTTCTGACAGTTTGATGTCAGAGTACACCATGGAGTTGCGGAGATTCTCCAGGAATTGGGCCGTCCCTCTTTCGCCGGATTTGCCCTCATCCAGCAGCTCGGAGATGCTCTCCAGGAAGCCTCTCTGCTGTAAGTCGATGTTTTCGCTGGCCGTGGTCAGAAACTGGAAGTTGTCCGACAAGCCATTGAGCGGATCTTTCGGCAACACATCCAGGTTCACGCCCATGATCAGGTCGGTGGACAGTTGCCTTCTCCGAAGGTCTTCTTTCCAGGCACCGGCCATTTTCATGGAGATGGTGCGGTCAGGGAAGTCATAGGGGAATTTCAGGAATCCCTGTGAGGTGATGGTATTGTCGGCATCGTTGAAGGCCACCGTTGAGCCTTTGAACACCTGCCCTTTGAGTTTTTCCTCGCCGCCAATCTTGAATTCCTTTTTTCGACGGTCAAAGGTGAGGCCACCGGATGCACTCAGCACCACGAGGTCGTCAATATCCTCAATCGGTTGTAGGAAGTTGGAGTAGAAGACGCGGTTTTCAGGCACAAACATCAGTCCGACGGTGAGGATTTCATCGGCTTCGTTGCGTAAATCCTCTTTGATTGGAATAAATACCGAGTCGGGGTTTACCACCGTCTTTTCAAAGGTAAACCAAGCACCTTGGAATACCGGGTTTTCTGATTCGATTTTCACCTCCCCGCCAAAAGCCAGGAATTTTTCAGAGGCATCGAGTTCGGCTATCCCGCGGAAAAAGATCCGTTCTGTGAGGTAAAAATCGGCTTCATCCGGGATCGGGCCAGAAGCGACAGTGGTCCCGTCGCTGTTAACGCGGATGTTGTCAAACTCAATGAACTGCTCCTTGCCGTTGATCTTGATGTAATCATATTTCCCAGCCCCTTCATATTCATTTCTTGCATAAATATCGATGGTGGCTTCGTAGATGCGGTGGAATTTGGACTCCTGATCGGCTTCGACAAGGGCATTTTTCAAGGTTTTCATTTTGCCTTCAGGGAGCAACACGACTTGCTGCTCTTGCGGTGTGATCAGGGCATCGGCTACGTAGATATTCGGAACGCCATCCACGACCACTTCTTCATTCTCCAGGTTGTAATAGGCCTCTTTCCCTTTGAACAGGAGGCTATCCTGGCCGGGGTCAGTCGAGACGAAATAGTTGTCTTTGAGATAGGCCGAGGTGCCTGTGAGCTTGAGGTCGGAGGTAGATTGCTGATAGACCCCATTGGCGAGGGTGGTTGCATAGCGGTGAATGGGAAATGAGGCCAGCTCTTGTCCCACCTGTTTGCTTTCGAATGTGGAATTATGCCGGAACACATCGTAGGTGATGTCCACATTTTTGGCGACAAAATGGATCAGCTCGGGATCTTCTTTGTCCACAACCACAAAATCGGAATTGGGTGCCGTAAATTCCATATCCCCAAACACGAGGCTGTCGCCCACCACCTTGATCTGTCCCATCATGATCTCGCCATCACCGATCATGCCATCCTTACTGATCGAGAGGGTGCCCGTGAACTGTCCCTCTCCGTCGAAGACACCGATGGATTCATACTGCGACTGGATGGCAAGGATGCTGTCTTTGGTGTACCAGCGATACAGAGCAGAGTTGGCTTCGACTTTCGGGAAATAGACCCCACCGCGGTAGCCGCGTTTAAGGTTGAAGTAAGACACGGTAGCCATCACCGAGTCGAAGTGAAACACAAAGGAATCCGATTTGGCCACTGTACCGAGGTATTCGATGCTGCCATCTCCTCTGAGACCATCTCCATCTAGGGTCACGGTGTTGTAAAACCGGCCATTTCCTTCATAAATGCGATATCCTTCCGGGGGTGCTTCTTTGGAAAAGCCCAGGGAGAAATCTTCCATCACGGCCAGCTCCTGCCGGAAAGCCGGAAAGATCTCAGAAGAGAAAAACTCTCCTTCAAATCGAAGCGTGGTCCCGTCAAATTCTTCCAGGCTATCCAGCACAAAGGGGTCTAGGGAGAAATACATCTTGTCTTTGGCGTAAATCCCACCCTCGATCTCGGGTTTGTTCCAATAGAGATAGGATCTGCCGTAGGAATCGAACACCGGATATTCGTCATTGTCTTTGATCCCGGATTTATTGCCCGGGTGGTCGATGTATAGGGCGCCTGTCACCCCTTCGAAGACAGTGTTGTTGAGGGCTTTTTCTAGCGGGGTGAATTCGTAGTCCGGTGGTGGATTCCGCACGAGAACAAACCGGATGGAGTCGATGGAATCGCAAACCAGTTTGTAGGATTCGTAGTCAAAGGTGAACGTTCGCCGGGTGGTGTCCATGCCATACAGGTTGAGTTTGCCAGCTGCCACTGCCCCGGCAAAATTCAGGCTTCGGTTTTTCATCACCGTCACCGTCTGGTTGTCAGGAGCGACACGCACGAGCTGAGAATCGCTCAGCGAGAAAAAGGGAACCCCGCGCATGTCGATGTTCATGGTTTCGAGGTTCATCACTGCGTGGGCCCCGGTATCTACCTGAGATACGATTTGAATGGCGTCGTAATCTTTTTTCCCTCTGGCTGAAGCAGCCCAGTGAAACAGCTTGTCCTTGGGAATGATCTCTTTGCTTTCCTTGTCGTAGGTGATAAATCCGGACCCTTCCAGCGCCGGGAGGAGCCGCTCCAGGGTGGCGGTTTCGCCGGGCATGCGGTAAGTTTCGGTGATTTTGCTTGGGAAAATCGGGTCATCCGGCTTGGTAAGGGCATAGCGGTAAATCGCCCCGATCGGATTGAATTTTGACATCCCTTTGAATTGGTCGAACCGCGATTTGTTGAAAAACTCATACGACTCAATGGCCATCACCTTGTTTTCTCTGTCCACAAAAGCTGTGAACTCCAGCTCATCTGATCGCATGTCCCAGATGATCGTTTCGAAATAGAGGAAATGCTGGTGATAGGAACTGGAAAATGGAATGGACTTGAAGTTTCCACGTTTGGGCTTTTTCAGAATCACCGTTGTGTCGGCCATGGTGTAGAGCATATCCATAGCCGGGTGAAAAATGCTGTCACCGGCTGAGGTGTATAGGACAGCCTCGGCCTTGTTGCTCACCATTTTGTCCATATCCAGCACAAATGCCTCGCCGCTAAGTTTCATGACCGTGCTTCCATTTCGGAGAATTTCCATCCGCGCCGGGATGTGACGCTGAATCTGAGACGTGAATACAGTTTCTTCTTCATAATTAATTGGGGTTCCTTCTTCCAGTCCGGGATCTTCGTATTCCCAATCTTCGGTTCCCCATGATTCATCTTCTGCTGAAAAGGAGGCCTCTTCTGAAGAGGTGTAATCCCAACTGTCGTCTTCCCAGGCGCTGTCATCCCATCCGTCATCGCTGCTGCTTTCCCAGCCACTGTTGTTCCATCCGTCCTCAGCGCTTTCATCCGAATAGAAATCCGAGCTGGACCAGGATGAATAGAAGTCATCCTCTTCTTCGGCCCCTTGAGGAACCGACGGGATGTAATCTTCCCAGACATCGTAGGCGGTGCCGATACGCCGGACTCCCCGAAGGGAAAATCCTCCTTCGTAGCGCACATTCGGGATAAAGTTTTCAATCACAACGCCGCCTTCATGGCTTTTGAAATAAGGATAGTTGGCCTTATTGAGCGACTGGTAGCCAAGGTTGTTGTCTTCAAAAACGCCAACCAGTGTTTCGCCGATCAGCCCTTCGTAGTGAAAGAATACCGTATCGACTTTGATCAGGCTGTAGTTGAGATTGAGTTTGTAATCGCCAAAGTCACAATAGACCTGATCTCCGGGCAGCCCCATTTTTGACCAGTCCACCCGGCCCTTGGTGCCGATAAAATTGAGAGCGACCAGATTAAAGTCTCCTTTGGTATTCTTGATAAGGGTACTGTCATCCTCGGACTGGAACTGAATATCTGTTTCTGAAAAGCGCAGAATCGGAGCCTTGTATGAACCGTTTTCATCTTCGAGTTCCAGCATCATGAGCCGCGGCGTATTGAGGCTGGCGGTCCAGAAAAACTTTTTGCGCTGAACCAGCTTGCCGTCGGCGAGGCAGGCATTCAGATTACGGAGATAACGGGTGCCCCGTTCCGGACTGATGGAAACAGCGGCTTCCATGGTCACACTGAGGAAGCTGGAGGGCTCAATCTGCACATAGTTCTCTCCGGTGTATATTCTGGAAAGAATCATAGCCAAGTGAGCCAGATCTGGCGTGGTGCGGTAGCGATTGCTCACCAGGGCATTGGCCACAGAGATAAACTGGAGTTTTATGTCTTCGCCGATTTCTCCGGTGACCCACAGGGGCTCAATCAGTGAAGCACCTTCCCGCGAAAGGGCATTTCGGTCGTCATTGAGAGTACTGGTGAATTCCCCAATGAATGTGACAGGATCTTCGGAAAAAAAGTCCACCCCTCCCTGGGCAGACAGGCCTGTATAATCTCCGATGAGGCACAGGAGCAATAGGCAGGTCAGGCGAATACGTTTCATCTCAGTAATCATCAGCAGTTCATTTCTTAATTGGGCTGCGCCGGATCGGCGAGTGGTTCAAACCCTGCCATGATCCAGTTACCTTCTTCTGCATAGGCGGCCATGGTCAGGTGTCGGGTTTTGGCTGTTTCTTGGAGGCGCGACAGATCCTGTGGGCGGATGCCGCTCACCAGCAACTCACCATCCGGCGCCAGATGATGGGCATACACGGGAATATCCTGCAGCAGGATATTCAGGTTGATGTTGGCAAGGATCATGTCATATTTCCGCTCAGGAATGGCCGACACGTCTCCCTGGAAGACAGACACGTTGTTGCATTGGTTGATCTCAACATTCTCCTTTGCATTGTCATAGCTCCATGGGTCAATGTCGATGGCGTCCACATGCGCAGCCCCCATTTTGGAAGCCAGAATAGCCAGCACGCCGGTACCACAGCCGATGTCAAGGACGTTTTTTTCTGCCAGGTCCAGATCCACCATGGCTCCGATCATCAGGCGGGTGGTGGCATGGTGGCCAGTGCCGAAGGACATTTTGGGCGTGATGCGAATGGTGTACCTAAAACCGGGCATAGGCACATGAAAATGAGCAATGACCTGGCAGAGGGTTCCAACCTGCACCGGAGGGAAGTTGGATTCCCAGGTGGCATTCCAATTCTGGTCTGACAGATCCTGAACAGAAACGTCTTTATCAGACATTCCCTGGCGGCTCAGCAGCGCCTTCAGGGCTTCGGCATCAAAAGTACTGGCAGGAATGTAGGCCTGGAAGCCATCCTCATTTTCCCAAAATCCTTCATAGCCGAGAACCCCCAACAAAGCCATGAGGATATCACGCCCTTCGGCAGATATCCTCACCGTCAATTCCTTTGTGGAGTTACCTGACATGGTTCAGTGTTTCAGGAGTATGTTGCAGTACAAAAGGTATCAGTTGGAAATAGGCATCCGGTTTGAGAGGGGAACAAAAAACAAATCGCTCGGGCTTACTGACAGCCTGCGGCTGAGCGAAAATCAGTAAACGCCAGGCTGAAATCAGCCAGGCCTTCATTCTGCTCATAAGCGATGGTGAAGTCTGCAAATGCCTTCACATCTGTAAAAAACCAGAATCCGGGTCTGTCGGCATAAGACTCCACATCTTCCCGGTAAACCACCATGTCTGCAAAACTTTCGATGTCTTGCTTAAACACCTTGTAATCTGCGAATGCAGGGACTTGTTCTACATAGACCACGCCATACAGGCTGCAATAGTCGGGTGGAAGTGACTGCTCTGCCAGCGGGGCAAATCCTGTGAGGAGCAGAATTACAGGCAGGAGGAGAATTAAATGGGATCGTTTCATAATGGAATTCATTCTTTAAACTACGACATCTTTTCCTATGAACGGAATCGAAAGGGGTTATGGTCTGACAAGTCGCGTAATTCTTTGATCATTTGCCCAGCCAGGCGATTACTTTGAGTTCAATGGCGATGGGTGTAGGTAAGGATTTGATCTCTACGGTTGTCCGGCAGGGTTGGTTGTCCTGAAAATATTCTGCGTATAAGTGGTTGTAGGCGCCAAAATCGTCTTTCATGTTGGTGAGAAAAACGGTGACATCGACGATATCCATCCAGGAAGCACCGGCATCTTCGAGGATATATCGCACATTGTCAAAAACTGACCGGCACTGGGCTTCGATATCGTAATCGACGATGTTTCCTGCTGCTCCCAGGGTCACGCCGGGAATATCTTTGGACCCTCTTTTTCGCGGTCCGACACCTGATAAATAAAGAAAATCCCCGACTCTCCGGGCATGAGGGTATAAACCTACTGGCTCAGGAGCCTGGGAAGAATCGTGTCTGTTGGGATGCATATCAAAATCGTTTGTTGGTGTGAAACCGAAATATAGGGTTTTCCCGTAAACGAGTCCGGTGATGGCCGATGGAGCAGTTCGAAAAATTTATTGCAAGTTTTTGCAAAAAAATCAGAACTGTAATTATCTTTGTGCCCCAGAATCAAAAAGAGATTCCTTTGTTCTTTGATTGACCCGTGGTGTAATAGGTAACACAGCAGATTTTGGTTCTGTTATTCAGGGTTCGAGTCCTTGCGGGTCAACTATATATGTCATCGCCAATCAAAATTTTCTCGGGATCTGCATCCCGGTATCTGGCGGATAAAATATCAGACTTCTTTGGTTCTCCTTTGGGTGAAGTTGACCTGCTCAAGTTTAGTGATGGGGAGATGCAGGTTCACTACAAAGAATCCATCCGAGGGTCTGATATTTTTATAGTACAAAGTACTTTTCCGCCCGCTGATAATCTGTTGGAACTGCTCCTATTGGTAGATGCTGCCAAAAGGGCTTCAGCCAATCAGGTCATAGTAGTGATGCCATATTATGGATATGCGAGGCAGGATCGGAAGTTCACAGCCAGGGTATCTATCGGGGCCAAACTCGTCGCCAATCTAGTGGTAGCTGCCGGAGCCGATCGGATCGTGACCATGGACCTTCATGCCGGACAGATTCAGGGTTTTTTCGATCTGCCTTTCGATCACCTAGATGCAACGGCGGTGTTCGTTCCTTATCTCAAAAATCTGAAATTGGAAAATCTGGTGATTGCTTCTCCCGATATCGGAGGATCGGCCAGAGCCAGAAAATATGCCAATTTCCTCGGTGCTGATCTACTCATTGTTGATAAGCACCGGGTGCGCCCCAATGAAATTGCCTCTATGCAGGTGATCGGGCAAGCCAAAGGGAAAAACATTGTGCTGGTGGATGATCTGGTTGATACCGCAGGCACCATTAGTAAGGCTGCCAGTATTCTCATGGATGAAGGCGCGCTCTCGGTCAGAGCCATGACCACCCACCCGATTCTGTCGGGACCTGCTTACGAACGAATTATTGAGTCACAGTTGCTTGAGCTCGTTGTTACAGACACCATCCCGCTCAAACAGCAACATGAAAAAATAAGGATCCTCAGTGTCGCACCGCTGTTTGCCAAGTGCTTCAGGAAGATCCATAACTTTGAATCTGTCAGTTCATTGTTCCTTTGACAATAACCGAGACGATGAAATCAATCGAATTACCTGCACAAAAGCGCGAAACAGTCGGTAAATCCAACGCCAAGGCGCTCCGCCTCAACGGAGAAGTGCCAGCGGTGATTTATTCCAAAGGCCAGGCTGAGCACATCACAGTGAATGTCAAAGCGCTCAAACCTGCCATCTACACCGCAGATACTTATATCGTCAACCTCGTGGTTGATGGGAAGTCCAACAGTACCATCATCCGTTCTGCCGATTTTCATCCGGTAACGGAGAGACTGAATCATGTGGAGTTTTTGGAATTTAGTGAAAATAGCCCCGTGAACGTGGATCTTCCGCTGAAGATGGTTGGGGTTCCTAAAGGGGTAGCCAAAGGGGGAAAAATCACTGTCAAGCTACGGAAGATTTCCGTCAAAGGGATTCCTACCAAGCTGCCTGAATTCATTGAGGTCCCAGTGAAAGACCTGGATCTGGGTTCTACCATCAAGGTTGGAGATGTGAACTTCGGAGATATCGACGTGCAAACCCCTCCTTTTGTCGGAATTGCCAGTGTCGAAATTCCACGTTCTCTTCGCTCGACAACTGCAGCTGGGGAATCTGGTGCAGGAACTCCCTCACCAGCCGGGGAAGAAGCAGTAGCAGAAAAGGAATAAGACTAAGACTATCTTATCTGGTGCAGAATATGCCTAAGGCCAATTCTCGGAGGAGAGTTGGTCTTTTGTCCTTAGGTACTGATTGATTCCAATTCGACTATCTCCGATCCGATGAAGTATCTGATTGCCGGACTGGGAAATATCGGCCCTGAGTATGCCGAAACGCGGCATAATATCGGCTTCATGGTCATGGATCGTCTGGCTGCTGAGGCTGATCTGACATTTGAATCCGGGCGCTATGGCAATACGGCTACCCTCAGGCACAAGGGAAGGCAGTTTGTGATGCTTAAGCCATCTACCTACATGAACCTCAGCGGGAAGGCTGTTCGTTATCACATGGATGCCCAAAAGGTGCCCCTGGATCGATTGCTGGTGGTGACGGATGATCTGGCTCTGCCATTTGGCCGGGTGCGCTTGCGGGGCAAGGGCTCAGATGGCGGTCACAATGGCCTGCGCAGTATCCAGGAGATTCTCGGCACCACACAATATCCCCGACTTCGTGTAGGAATCGGTAGTAATTTTCCCTCCGGAACTCAGGTCGGTTATGTGCTCTCCCCCTTTTCCGAGGCAGAAAGGGGAGATCTCCCGCAGATTATTTCGTTCTGCGCCAAAGCGGTTCTGAGCTTCGGAACCGCCGGACTCAGCCGCACGATGAATGACTTCAACAAAAAGTAAACCTTCCACATTCTGTTCCAATCGTTCTGCACTTTTGGCCGTTCAGACAGTATTCCCTGTGTTCTCCCCGTCGCTTCTGTACTTTTGAATATCGTCTATTACCGGACAGGCCGCTCTTCCATTTTTCATGGCAAATGATCCAGGAATCAATCAGGTTGATTCGCTGGGTGTTTGTGTTGAATCTAGCAAAACATATGGACCGCAAGCATATATCCCAGAACCTTTCTCAAGCCTCCCAAAATGAAGCCAGGCGTAACGGCAGTCATCCTCACAGAGAGCCGTTGTACGAAGATTCTACCCTTCATGCTCTCATGAAGCAGGCGCGTGAGCTGGCGGAGATCGAAAAGAAAATCGGGGAACTGTCAGAATCCTGTTCCAGGATCAGGCGTTCTATCACTACCCTGGTGCCGGCCCTGGAAGTTCATATGCACGGTCTTCAATCGGAGGCAAGAAGGTGGAAACAGGAGGCGCATCAGGCGGAGGAAAAATACGATCGGGCCTTCAGCGATTTGGAGTTGCAAATGAATACGCTGAGCCAGCACCTGGATTCCACAGAAGAACGGCTTCAGCAACAGCATCAGCAGGAACTCAGTCGTCTGCGGGAGGAAGCTAACAACCTCCGGGAAGCCCTCAGGCAGGTCATAGGAGCCTCCAAAGGCCAAGGACCTTCTGGCGGAGATGGTCGGAAAGCTGCCTCCGGTGATGAGAATGTGTTTGACCTCTAATGGCTGCCAGGGTCTCCCCTTACTGACGTTTGATTTTCAGTTCCTGACCAATTTTGATCAGATTGCCGGAAAGATTATTCAGGTTCCGGATTTGATCGACCGAC
>CAZLKP010000150.1:5152-10291 GCA_964560095.1 uncultured Bacteroidia bacterium | reverse complement strand
CATAGGGCCATCACCAGATCGCCGATTGAGTTGGTGTAAAAAGCCAGAGACTGTCCTAACAGTGGCACGCAGAAATTTTTTGAATTATTGTTTAAACTAAAAAAAATTTACTACTCATTCAACCTTCTTTCCCCCACAAAAAACCCGGCGATGTGTGAATATTCCCGGAACTACCGTATATTTTATAAGATGTAAATTTTTTTCACCCCCTGAACTACAAAAAACATGGAAAACTGGCCATTGCTTGAAGAATTCAAGAAGTTTTTCACCAGCCTCGAACTGGAGAATTTTGCCTATTACGAAGTACTGACCGGGATCGGCCGAAAGCAAAACGGAATCGAAAATGCTCCGCCCCCCAAAGAGATTTGGGTCAATATCGCTCCAACCGTGTTGGTGCTCGACTACCTCAGAGAATATTTCTCTGTGCCGATCACCATTAGTTCGGCATACCGATCTCCCAAATACAATCCGCTGATCGGAGGTGCCAGCAGAAGCCAACACATGGGATTCTGTGCCGTCGATATCAACGTCAGAGGGATTCACCCTACCGTGGTGGCCGATCAGCTTCTCGCATGGCAGGATCAAGACAAATGGTTTAACTCTCCCATTGAAGTCAAGCCCGTGGATGTGGAAGTACCTGCAGGCAAAATTCCCAAAAGTCCCCTCGAAACCCGCGTACTCGACGGAAAACACCAGTTCAAATACAGAGGTGGGGTGGGATACTACAACACGTTCACCCACATGGATACCCGTGGTATGAAGGTGTCCTGGGACAACCGAAGCCATGACTCAGAGGAGCGCTCACGATCTATTTCCCTGGAGCCGGTGGAGTTGGATTAACCAGCAAGGGCTAACCTAAGCCTGAAAATCGGTGTAGGATACTTCCTGCACCGATTTGCTGTTCTGTGGCACCCCTGTTTGAGCAACACCCCAATAGATTGGCTACCTCCTTTTTAACGGAGACGGAATTGGAAATCGTGACTAAAGCGTTGACCACCCATGATTTTATCCATCTTTTCCATAACCAAATCCTAGGTGATTGTACGCCCATTTCGTCATTGGCGCGCCCAAATGCTTGTTCGATCTTCCCTCTTATGGCATAGAAAAAGATGGTTTGTTTACATTTTTTTCGATAATGAACCAACCGGTCTATTTGATTTGTTATCTTTATGCCACCATGAATCAGAAATACAGAAAAGAAGACATCATTGCCATTGGTGGCGAGTTGATGCGCAAACGAGGCTATCACGCCACGGGCATCAATGACATTCTCAAAGAGGCTGGTATCCCGAAGGGATCCTTTTATAATTTTTTCCCGACGAAGGAGGCCTTCAGTATCGCTGTGTTGCGATGGTATGGGGGGAGAATGCAACGGGCGATGATAGGCATATTTCAGCAACAAGGCGCATCCCCGATGGCCCGGATTCAAAAATTCTATCGTCTCATGATCACCGGCAACAAAGAGGAAGGGTACAGATTCGGCTGCCTATTGAACAACCTGAGCATAGAAGTAGCAGGTCTCAGTGATGTTATGGCAGAAGAAACGGATCGGATGTTTCAGCTTTGGCTGGATGAAATCGAAGCCGTGGTGGCCGTAGGGCAACAGCAGGGGGAAATCACCGACCAGTACCCTGCCAGGGATATCGCCGAATTCATCCACACGTCTTTTTTCGGTGCTTTCGCCAGAATGAAGTCGGTGCGCGATGCCAGTCCTCTGCTGACAGTGTTTGCCATCACCATGAACAGCATCCGGACATAACCTTCTGTCATTACTCCTCCCCTATTTTTCGCTGGTTCAGTTCCTCATTCAGCAGATACAGTGCACTGGAATTGCCTTCGATGAGTTTCACCTTGGCAATCAGGGTGCGCATGAGCGCTTCCTCTTCGACCTGCTCCTGAACAAACCACTGAAAAAACTGGTGAGTGGCAAAATCGCCTTCGTTCAAAGAGGACTTCACGATATTGTGAATATGACTGGTGATTTCCTGCTCCTGCTTCATCGCCGCCTGAAACACCGACAAAATGCTCTCAAAATCATTCGCTGGTGCTCCTATGGCCTCGTGCCTGATTTTGCCATCCACTTCATGAAGATAATCAAACTGACGCATGGCATGCTCCATCTCCTCCTCCGCCTGAATTCGGAAAAAATTGGCAAATCCATCCAGATCCTGATCCAGAAACCAGGAACTCATCGAAAAATACTGTAAGGCTGAATGGAGCTCCCGGTGATACTGTGCATTCAGCAACTGTTGCATGTCATCAGAAACCATATCAAATATTTTGATAGTAAAACTGCTGAAATAGTTTGCGGAAATCAAGAATTTACGACAAAACAAAAACTATTTTTAGCTTCTCCTAAACTACTTTTTGTATTTTTTTATCCCTTTTTTTCCACACCAAAATATGTTGTTCCGATTCTGTATCTCCCTGATTCGCCTGTTCCTCCCCTTCCTTTTCTTCGGGCAGGAAGCCGACAAGACGTATGAGCGATGTCGCCGTTACTGACACGCTGAAGCCTGTTTCTGTGGGATGGTCAGAATTAGTCGGTCTCCTTCTGGATGTAGTGAAATCCTTTCTTGTCCCGGGAGACAATCCGGACAATGTAGGTACCTCCTGGCAGGCTCAGATTGGTGAATTCCACATTATTTTTGCCTGCCAGGGCTTCCACATTCTGATGCGCCCATTCGCGGCCCGACATATCGAAGATCCGAAGGTCCACGAATGGGTCGTCGTAAGGCAGCGTAAAGGACACAGTAAAGCGGTCACCCGTAAAGGGGCTTGGATAAGCATTAACTGCCATGGTGCTGGGTACCAGTGACAGCAGGCCCAGTCGGTCGATGCCGGTTTTGCGCACAAAGTTGCTGACGCGATAATTACCTCCTCCCAGCACTTCAAAATTTGCGGCGGGCTCAGCTCTGTGAATTACTTCGAGATCCGTTTCCACGGCGCCGTTGAGATCGCGCTCATGGTACCCACATTCAATGGTGGCATCCAGGCTGGTATTGTTGGTGGCAAATACTTCGTAATACCGATCAATCTGGCCTGGTTCAAAGGCACGGCCAGTGACCCGGTACACGAGCGTCGGTCCCATGTTGGCCCCTTCAGGCTTGATTTTAATGCCCATGCCACCAAATTCGACGTTTTGGTTCTGAGCGATGTTACGTTCTGAACCGACCCTTCCGACGATGTAAGAATAATCACCTTCCTGGATAAAGCCGTTTCCGCTGATGCCAATGATGCCTGGTTCTGCTGTCATAATCCCTTTCTGCATCACCAGCCCCTCCTTGATACCTATATCGCTAAGAACGGTGAGCGAACCGCTGTTTTTTCGCACCACTACATTCTCCAGCACACCAACGCCATCGCCTTCCACCGTCTGGTTTTTGTTTCCGACGAAAAGCACGATACCGGAAGAAAAGATATCCGGATCTTTTCTCACTTCCACCTCCGTGAAAAGATTTCCATAGATCTTGAGGCTGTCGCCGGAAATCACTTTAGGGGAACCATTTTCAAACCCGACGTTTTTGAATGGCTCTGCTGGCACAGGTTGGAAAGGAGAGGTTCCATCAAAAATCATCCAGTTGGCGGAGTCGGAGAAAAAGTCGTAAGTACCACCTTTTTCCATCAGGGGCGCATTTCCTCTAGGGCCAAAGCGGAACACACCTTTATTGAGAAAATGGGCCGATTCATTGACTCCGTTGAGGGTACCCCGAAGTTGGAAAGCATCGGCGCCGGTCATGAGATTTTCCAGGGTGTCGCCGGCTGCAATTAGCAGGTTACACTCCACAATCAGGCTTCCATCTCCCATCGCAGGGCCAGAGAAGGCCATATCACCGTTGGGAATTTGCAGGATGCCCGTGCCCTGTACCTCCACCGTATCCTGAAATATCCAGGTAGATCCGGGGCGGTCAGATTCCATCAATCCGCCTTCCCCAATCAGGATACTGCTGCCGAAGGTGTAGTCTCCAAAACTAAGGGAGAAATGGCCACCCTGAACCTCTACACTTCCATCGACAGTGACCGTCTGGCCATTGCCGTTTTCATTGAGTAGTGCATCACGGCCGACATAGATGCTGTTGAGTACCCGGTCACCGACATTGGTATTGAGGTTCAAGGTAGCAGAATCCAATACTGACAGGTTTCCCCTGACCACCAGATGCGCTTTGTCCCAATTGGTCGTTCCAGTGCCTGCGATCAGATCCTGAACAACGAAAAACCGCCCAAACCGAGCCGAGCTTTGTCCGTCGATAAAGGCACCTTCAAGCCGCATGCTGTCACTGGTAAACAGGCCGTCAGGTTCGTCATCATAAATTTTCCCCGCCACATAGGTGGTTCCATCCACTGTGATATCAGCCTTTTCAGGCTGGAATTCAACATCCTTTTCAATGATTAGGTCTCCCAGGCAGGAAAAGCCCAAATCTGTGGCTCTTCTTTTGGGAAGTTGTCTTTCAGGGTCTGTCTCCAGAATCAATGACCAATAGGTGCCCCAGCGGATGTTGAGGTCTCCTTTCCGATATCGGTAAATGATGGTGTTGGGGCCTTCTGTACAATCAAGTTTTCCGGTATTCAGAAAAAAGTAATCATTTTTCCAAATCATGGTACCCTGATTCCCAAATACCGAGGTCGTATCTACACCTTCCAGCGTACTGAGGTTTTCAAAAATCAATGAGTCAATCTGATTGACCACAGTAGTTTGCGGCAAAATAACCGCATCGCTGGGAATACGAAGGGGGTGTGTTCCCTGTATGACGGGGTTGCCCAGGAACAATGGTTTAAGTAACTCTGTGGTATCACTCAGCACATCTATCCCTCCGATAAAAACCGGGAAGTCAACCTTAAACTGGCCGCGATTAACCACCATGCCGGAGAAATACAGGGTATCTCCCTTGGTGTCGTCGAAAAAGGAGGCTCCGGCCGGGATCATGACCTGCCCAAAATCCCTGGTACCGCTTTTGGTCGTCACCCTTAGCTCACTCCCTGGGCTGATTAACGACTGTCCGAAGACGGTGATGGTACCATTTTGCATCTCAAAATCGCCTGTTTCTACTTGAAACTCGTTGTTGATCAGGTAGGTACCAAAGTTGGACCCTCCGCCAGAGATTTTTGCTCCGGATGCGTCAATGGTGTTGAATTCATAGA
>CAZLKP010000150.1:0-5142 GCA_964560095.1 uncultured Bacteroidia bacterium | reverse complement strand
ACCCCTTCAACATCGCCATCAAAAATTTCGCTATGCTTAATGATGCTGTGCCCGGCACAAATGAGACTGCTGGTCTGTGGCTCAAATTTGACAAATTCCTGGATGTGAAACAGGTTGGACACATAGCTCGTGTCGGTAGTGGGAAAGGATACCTTTCGGTTGTTCCCCTCCGTGCCCCCTAGCACAATCAGATCGTAATAACGACCTGGGCTCAGTTTCTGCCCCTGATTCCCCTGCCGGTCATAGTAAAACACAGCCCCCGGATAGTCGGAGTCGATCAGTCCGGTTTCCATCAGCGGATTGTCGGTCTGGTTATGAAACATGGCTTGATTGCGGAAAACGGAAGATTCATCCATCCCAATCAGATCTCCCCGGTCGTAGAGATAAATACCGGCAGAATTATTCATGGTGATCATGGATGCTGAATCGATGATGATCTGATCCCTGATCCACACCGGTTGATCGCCTGTGATTTCGGCCAGTGTACCTTCCACCTCAAGTTTGTTGATCCAGGCCGTGTCGCCTACATGCTCAATGGTGCTGGTGAGCTTGCCGAATTTCCAGTAGAATTCTCCTTGATTAACCACTTCGCCCGCTAACACGACCCCATCATCGCTTTTGGAATCAAAAATGCCTCCCGGCTCGATTACCATGTCATTGAAGATCCTGGGGCCCTGATTGGTGTTGATCTCCAACTTGGCTCCCGAAGCGATGGTGGTGGTACCTGTCACGATCATATTGGCCTCTGTGAGGTCTGATTGAGATCCGACCACATCCAGATCTCCATTAATCAGGAACGTTCCATATCCGTTGAAATCACCGTCAATATCCCCGCCAAATGTCATGGTGTTGAAAGTGTTGATCCCCGGTGCGTCGGGGTCGTTGAACCGCCCGAGAAGATCGGTATGGCCGTGAACAGTGATATCATAGATCTTAGGCTCCAGACGTGCATTTGGCTCAATGGAAAGGTATTCGTTCACTGTAACATTGCCGATCATGTAGCGATTCCGGAAAAACCCATTGGTATCCGGTTTGATGATCAGCTGCGCATAAACTGCATCGCGGATTTCCAGATCCGACCGTTTTGCATAGACCACTTCATTGCCCGGGGTAGCAAAATCCACCTGGCCGACCGGCATCATGGCAAATCGGAAATCATATCGCAGCAGGGTCTCGTTTTTGAATTTTGCACTATTTCCCAACCCGGTCATGTTGGCATCGTCAAACCAGATACCACCTACACTGGCATTTGTGAGTGTTACGCCATTGGCAATTTCCATCAGCTCTTCCACGACCATCAGAGAGTTACCAATTATGGTTTGGTCATTTTCCTGGAAAATGACTTTTCGGAAGTACAGAGAGTCAGCATCGTTGATCAGGCCGTTTTCAAAAACCATACCCCCATCATTGCCAAACGACCGGATAAAGCGGCCGATGGCCCCCTGGTGAAAGGTAACGGGACCTTTGAAGGTGTTGAAACCATCCCGGAGTGGGTCTTCCATTCGCCCAAAAACGTCGGTCGAGCCATTCACTGTGAGATGAAATTTACCAAGGATCAATTCTCCCCCTGCCTGAACCGTGAGATTGCTGATGCTGATGGCTGGAGCATCATCAGGAATAAAAACGGAGTGGCCGGCCTGCACGCTGACATTGTCACCTGCACCGGGTACATTGCCGGCCCAGGTAGAGGGGTCGGTCCACGAACCGTTTCCGGCCGACTGGATGTTGGCAGAAAACAGGAAAAAAGGCGAGAAAAAGCAGACAAAAAACAGGGGAAGGGCGTTGTTCTGTCCGAAATATTTCATGAATGAGAATGATCAGAAATGAGCCCACAGCCAAACTGCGGCAAATAGGTGAAAACTGGAATCAATGAAAGAGCTGTAGCGTGGATGTGTACGCATTCTGCAACAATAACCAAAAAATGCCCTGCTTTCGACAAGTACAGACGGCTGAAGAGTCGGAACTGCCGCCTGATTGGTTTTTTGCTTTAACTGACTGAATACAAGCGCTGGTACAGCCCTTCAGAGACCATCAGTTCTTCGTGATTTCCCGATTCAATGATTTGGCCGTTTTCTACGACCAGAATCTGATCAGCATTCCGGACGGTGGATAACCGATGTGCAATCACGAGAGACGTTCTCCCCAGCATCAGCCTGTCCAGTGCCTCCTGTACATAAGTTTCCGACTCCGTATCGAGGTTGGAGGTCGCCTCATCCAGGATCAGGATATCCGGATCTCTGAGAATGGCCCTTGCAATGGACAATCGTTGCCGTTGCCCACCGGAAAGCATGGTTCCCCTCTCACCGATGACGGTGTCGTACCCCTGGGGCATCCTACTGATGAATTCATGAGCATGAGCCATTTCTGCTGCCTGCCGCACTTTTTCCGGGTCGGGACTGAGGTCTCCGTAAGCGATATTGGCCATGACTGTGTCGTGAAACAAAATCCCTTCCTGGGACACGATGGCCATTTTCCTGCGAAGATCCTGCAGACTGATATGCCTCAAATCAAGACCATCCACTGTGATACGGCCCATTCGGGGGTCATAAAATCGTGGGATAAGATCAGCAATCGTGGATTTTCCACCGCCCGAAAGCCCGACCAGGGCTACCATATTGCCCTTGGGAATGGAGAAAGAAATATCGCGTAGCACCGGCTCCTCTTCGTAGGCAAAGGACACATTTTCGAATCTAATTTCCCGTTTGAACTCTGGCCAGGCAACCGGATCCTTTGCTTCCTCAATGTCGATCGGTGTATTCATGAGTTCTTCCACCCGTTGATAGGCAGCCATGCCCTTTTGGATTTTGGCTATGCCATTTGAGATGAGCTTGATCGGGTTGAGCAGTTGGGAGAACAGAACCAGAAAGCCGATAAATTCGGCTTTGCGCGGCGAATCCGGACCTTCTTCCAGAATCAGGCTCCCAGCAAACAGGATAATCCCGCAGATCACCACAATGCTCAGCCATTCTGTTACGGGCGAGGCCAGCTCGATTCTCCGACGGATATTGATCTGAAGCCCGGTGTAGGTTTGATTCTGCTGGTGATACTTGCCCCGCTCATAATCCTCCCGCTGAAATGCCTTGACGATTCGCATGCCGGAGATAAATTCGTCCAGCACTGAAATGAGATTCCCTAGCTGTCGCTGACCTTCTTTGGCTTTTCGCTTCAGTGTCCCGGAAATCTGACTGATAAAAAACCCGGTCACGGGCAAGATGAGCAGCACAAACAGAGTGAGCTTCCAGGAAAGCAGAATAAGGGTACTGAGAATAATGATGATCAGAATCGGTTCGCGGAGCATGATCTGGACCGTCGAAATCACCGCCTCCTGAATCAGCTGCACGTCACTTACCAAAGTACCAATGAGATCTCCCTTTTTGCTGGAGGTGTAAAATCGAAGGCTAAGTCTGGACAAGTGATTGAACAAATCGTTTCGCATCCGCATCAGAATTCCCTGCTCCAGTGGGGCCATGGACCAGCCAGAGAGGTAGCGGGCGATGTTTTTAACCAAATTCAGGATCAGCAGTCCCAGGCAGAAATACCACAGCATATTCATGGGGCCATATTCCCGAATAGCCAGCTCCAGCTGATAATAGGCCCAGTCTTTCCAGGCACCAGGAGAAAAACCGGAGACCGTTTCAGGTGGGACAGGATCGATGCCGAGATCGGTGTGGAAAAGGATCTCCAGAAAGGGAATAGCCGATAACAGGGTGGCTGTGCTGAAGACGGAATACACAAACATGGCGAGGACAGCCACCACCACATACCTGAGATCAGGCTTTCCGTATTTCAACACCGACAAAAATCCCTTCATTTTGTATCTTTGTCCAATTCGAGCAAAGCTATATGGCGGAGTCCATTGTTCAAAAAAAACTAAACCGGCTGATTCAGGAAGAACTTAGCCAGTATCTCACAGCTTCCCAGCGTGGCACCCTGGAGCACATGCTCACGGTGAGCCAGGTGCGGGTGACCGGTGACCTGAGCCTGGCGAAGGTTTATGTGAGCGTGTTTCCGGATGCCAAACTTCAGGAAATCGTGGAGCAACTCAACGATCGGAATTGGGAAATTCGCCATCATCTGGCTAGCCGCATCCGCAACAAGGTGCGCAAAATTCCGGAGCTTCGCTTCTATTCCGACGATTCATTTTCCGAAGCAGACCGCATCAATGCCCTCATCGACCAGCTCGACATTCCACCCGGTGATGCTGAATCCGACGCCTGATGCCATTATCCTTCTTCCTTGCCCGGCGCTATCTGTTTGCCAAAAAGTCCAGCAATGCGATTAACCTGATCACCTGGGTGTCGATCATTGGGATCGGTGTCGGCACGGCAGCCCTGATCCTGGTACTGTCTGTGTTTAACGGGCTCACCCAGTTTATTCAGAATATGTATTCGGCTTTCGACCCGGATATCCGGATCGAAGCCAGGTTGGGGCAGACCTTCCCGGCCACTGACAGCCTCAAAGCCCTTGTGCTTGCCGATGCGGATGTGGAAGCCGCAGCCTACACACTCCAGGGGATGGCCTGGTTTGAGTACAGCGATAATCAGACCTTTGGTATCATCAAAGGTCTTCCACCAGACTACCCCAATATTAACCGACTTGATACCGCCATTCTGCTGGGGGACTACACCTTTGCTCCGATCAATGGCATTGCGCAGGTAGTGCTCGGTATTGGCCTGGCCAAAGGCCAACTCAACACCAATCTGGAAAACGACATTGTGCCCATCAATGTCTTTTATGTCCCTCAGGGCTCCCGGATGATCAGCCAGCAGCGGGACGTGAATACCGAGAGGTTTTTCCCGTCGGGATACTTTCAGGTGCAGAAAGAATACGACGACCGATATGTGCTGGCCAGCCTGGATTTTGTGGGCGCGCTTTTTGAGGCAGAAGGGCAGGCCTCCCATCTGGAACTTCGCCTCAACGACATGGACAATGCCGGCCGGGTAAAAAAACGCCTGCAGAAACGGTTGGGAAAAGATTTTATCGTCAAAACCTGGTATGAGCAGCACGAGACCCTGTACCGGGTGATGAAAAATGAAAAGTACGTCACCTTCCTGATTCTCGTGCTGATGATCAGCATTTTGTCCATCAACATTGTGGGCAGTCTGTCGATGATTGTGTTGGAAAAAACAATCATCGACAGAC
>CAZLKP010000149.1:0-10301 GCA_964560095.1 uncultured Bacteroidia bacterium | reverse complement strand
TCCTCCAAGCCAGACATAAGCAAAGGAAAGCGGACCGTGATAGATTCAACCCAAAGTGACTAAGTTGTACTAATCCGGAAAAGGCAAAGCTTTGAAAAGTGTGTATGAATCGTATATTCCGGCCAAGAAGGATTCCAAAAACATTTATCCAATATGATTCTCATCCACATCGGCGATCCCTCAAGATATGATCAGCCATTCGCCACTGTCAAAGACAACAAAGTCTACGAAGGCAAAAAGCGGTGGCTGGAATCAGCCCTCTTGACCATTGATGGGAACAAGATCTACGAAGGCAACAAAGGTTTGCTGGAATCCCCCATTGCCACAGTCAATAACAACAAAGTCTATGAAGGCGAAAAGGGGGTTTGGGAAAATCCGATTGCGACGGTCCGCCAGGGAAAAGTGTATGTCAGAGATGGGCGAGAGATTGATCTTCCGGTGGCCACAACCGAGCCGGAGGACCTGATGGCAGGGGCTGCAGCAGCGGTTTTGATATTCTTACCGAAAAAATAGTGAAGTTCTTTTGGAATGAAGCCTGAATGTGGGACAGCTCCTCGGAAAGGTATATCAGACTCTTCGAAGTGGCGCATATGCTCACCGGAAGCAGGATTCATTTGCCATTTCATTCTCCCCCAGCCATTCGATGTACTGATCTTCCTTCGCTCTCCTGAGCCATAGCCACAGGAATCGTGAGTGGCAGGAATCCTGCCAGCAGCATTGAAATAAGTTTTTGCCCCATATCAATTTGGGAAATAGCAGAAATTTTTTTCCCAAAAAAGAAGGTTGAATGGGATATCTGGGAAAGAATTTCCACCTTCATAATGTGTGCTCAGCTCCTGATTGACAGCAAGAATATGTCTATTCTCCATTGGTCCTACCTACTTTGTGCTATGTCACTTGCCCTACAAGAACACTCCTTTCAACCAGACGGGATCGCCTCCGAAACGCTAGACCTGATTGTCATGGGGTTGGGATTGCTCTCCCTGCTGCTGTTGATTCTGAGTTTTCTGTCTCTGCCAGCCCTGGGGCCATTGGCGGCGCTTTCGGGCCTGGGGTCTTTGGTCTGGGGCTGGTGGAGAAGGAAAAAACAAGGGAGAACAAATCTCCGAACTCTGATCGGCCTGTGGGCGGGTGTACCGGCATTGCTGGTGTTTCTCACCACCCTGGGGCTGGTCCTGTTTTTCTGACAAAATTGTCTAACGCATTTCCTTATGTACGGTATGCTCAGCTCTCTTCATCCCAACTTATGCACGCGCCCATCCAGGTCCATCTTCATCCTGGTTGTGGGAATTGTGGCCACAGGATGCGTGCCTAGGCAGGAGATTCTGGAACCCAATCCCTGGATCATTGGTGAAGGAGAGAGGCCCATGATTTATGTACACGGCGGAGCCAAAGACCTCTGGCCGGAGAACACCATGATGGCCTTTGAAGGATCTGTTGAAGAATATGATGTCGATGTGTTGGAGATAGATCTTTGCCTGACCAAAGATGATATCCTCGTTTGCCACCATGACCTCACGATTGATGCCCGCTCAGACGGGAGCGGAGAGGTGATTTCCTTCACCTTCGAAGAACTACAACAATTCAATTTTGGGGATGATTTCCAGCCTGTGGATCAACCGGGCGTGTTTCCTTACCGCAATACCTTGATACCAGTTCCGGCACTCAGAGATGTTTTTGACCGATTTGCCGGCACAACTTTGTTCAATGTGGAAATCAAAAATCCCGGAGAAGACGGGAAACGGGCCGGTGAAATCCTGGCTGACATGATTAATAGCCTTGGATTAGAGCAGGATATACTGGTGGCATCTTTCCACGACGAGGTGTTGGCACATTTTCAGGCCTATTCCGACAATCGGATAGCCACTTCGACTGCCAGGGGAGCTACCGAAGACTTTGTATTTAGCAGTTTGGGGAATATGGAGTTTTTGTTCAGGCCCGGAGCGGTAGCCGTGCAGGTGCCCACCAGTAGTGCCGGGATCAATCTTGCGACTTCAGATATCATCCAGGCAGCTCACCGGCGGGACATGGCTATTCAATACTGGACCATCAACGATGCGGAAACCATGCGGACTCTGATCCAGCTCGGTGCAGATGGAATTATTACAGACAGGCCGGATGTGATGCTGAGAGTTTTGGCGGAAATGGGATGGTGAAGAATATCTTATTTCACAATGAAAAGTTTGTTGCCATGCTGCTGAACCATGACAGCTTCAGCAGCTTCTTTCAGGTCTTTCACGGAGAAGTTGACGACAGTATGTAGCTGCAACCCGCTATTCAGCTCCACATCAAATTTATCCAGCAACCGGGAGGCAAAATCGTTGTTCTGTGCCTTATTGTCAACACAAAGCATGAGCGAAATCGCCGAATTCTGAACCAGATTCAGCTTCACGCCAGATTTATACAAGTGATCAAAGACTTCGCGGATCAGCAATTCTTCCATAAAGGAGAAGTCTTTGGGTTTGATCTGGATGTATGTCTGATCCTTCTTGAGGATATAGGAAGGAATGATCTCTGCATTGGTCTGGCGGGAAATCACTGTGCCGAGAGCCTCCACATCCATGAATGATTTGACATTCAGAGGAATCTGACGATTGAATATCGGCTTGATGGTTTTTGGATGGATCACAGAGGCACCATAGAAGGTCATTTCTACTGCCTCCTCGTAGGAAAGATTGTCCAGTTTCACTGTGTTTTGCCGGATTCTGGGATCACCATTGAGAATACCAGGCACGTCCTTCCAGACAGTGAGGCTTTCAGCACCAAGACAATGGGCGAAAATTGACCCTGTGTAGTCAGATCCTTCCCTGCCAAGTGTGGTTGTTTTTCCATCAATCGTGGACCCAATAAATCCCTGGGTGACGACCAGGCTTCCTGCTTCCAGCAGGGGCTTGATATCCTCCCGAATGTGCTTCTCTGTGAGGGACCAGATAACGCCCGCCTGTTTAAAATTAGCATCTGTCTTCACCAGTTTTCTTGCGTCAGCCCAAT
The DNA here is from genome assembly GCA_964560095.1 of uncultured Bacteroidia bacterium. Classification (GTDB taxonomy): domain Bacteria; phylum Bacteroidota; class Bacteroidia; order J057; family J057; genus JANQTF01. The sequence goes on along the minus strand of CAZLKP010000149.1, from coordinate 7,310 downwards.
GAACACTTCTCCCGGTGAGTTTCAAATACTCAGCTACAATGGTCGTGGAGAGAATCTCTCCGTAAGACACAATGCGATCATAGGTAGGAGCCGGAAACTCTTCCAGCAGCAAAATTCCCTGGACGATCCGTTCTACCTCCCGAAGCATCGAACTAACTTTTGCCAAAACGCCTACCGCTTTTTCGTGTTCCCATAATTTCTGAACCAGGCCAATGTGAAATGATTTGATTCGCTCATATTGAACGAATGTTTCTTCTTCTTTTCCATCCCGGGCGAGATAGGCGAGATACTCCAGGTGGTTGGTGGTTTTATCGATCGCTGAAATGACCACAAGCACAGCCTCGTCGTCAAAGCGGTTCAGGATATTGGCAACATTGCGAATGGCCTCCGGATTTCTGACCGAAGCACCACCAAACTTCATGACTTGCATGGGATGTCTTTCTGGTAGGGCAAAAAGTGAGCGGGGCAAAAGTAAGGAGATTCAGACAAGCCAAAAACCAACCGACAGATCGACCAATCCTCATTTTGAAGATATTCCTGCCAGGTTTATTTCTTTTTTTACCCATTCCCGGGCCGCAAGGTCGGCAGACATCAAATCCTCCAAAGAGGGAGAGTGTACCTGCGGGATGGATTTCATGGCTGCTTCGTTCAATCCGGCAATCTCGAGGAAAGAAATTTTCTCTTTTCGAAACAAAAGGTTGGTCACCTCATTGGCGGCATTCAGCACACAAGGAGCAATACCGCCGGCTTCCATAGCCTCATAGGCAAGTGCCAGATTAGGGAAAACAGACTGGTCCACCTGCTCGAAGGTGAGGGAGGGATAATCAAGAAAATTGAACCTTGGATAGGGGTTGCCGATGCGCTTCGGCCAGGCCATGGCATACTGAATGGGCAATCGCATATCGGGCAGGCCCATCTGGGCTTTCATGCTCCCATCTTCGAACTGGACCATAGAGTGAATGATCGATTGCGGATGCACCACCACATCGATTTGCCCATTCCGGAGATTGAAGAGCCATTTGGCCTCAATGACCTCCAGTCCTTTGTTCATCATCGAAGCAGAATCAATGGTGATTTTAGCTCCCATCTCCCAGTTGGGATGCTTCAGGGCCTGTGCTTTGGTCACGGAGGCGAGTTGCTTCCTGGAATACCCCCGAAAGGGCCCACCAGAAGCAGTGAGATAGATCTTTTCGATGGGATTGTCTGATTCTCCCACCACACATTGAAACAGTGCTGAATGCTCTGAATCCACGGGAAGGATGTCCACACCGTGATCGCTGGCGAGTTTTGTGATAATTTCTCCGGCAACAACAAGGGTTTCTTTATTAGCCAGTGCGATGGACTTTCCATGACGAATGGCTGTGATAGTCGGTGTTAACCCCACAAATCCAACCAGGGCTGTTAGTACCATATCCACTCTCTCGTCGGTTACCACTTCTGATAAAGCCTCCTCCCCCGCCTTCACCACGATGTTCAGATCCGATAGGTTATCTCTAAGAGTAGTATAGCCTGCCTGGTCTCCAATCACCACCGTTTTGGGGCGGTACTTTCGGGCCTGCTCCACCAGGAGGTCAGCATTTCTGCCGGCGGTGAGCACAGTCACCTCAAAGGCATCAGGGTGATGATCCACGACATCCAGCGCCTGTGTGCCGATAGATCCGGTAGAGCCAAGAATGGCTAATTTTTTGGGAGGTAGGTTCGTCATGAAAACCAAATTTGAGGCCTGGATAACAACAACCCAATGATTTTGTTGAAGAGATTTTTGGGCAAACCGGAAATCAGATCCAAAAAACAGGTTTCTCTTTGAACAAATCTGCCCATTCGGGAGGCAGGCCAAAATGTTGGCCATAGAAGTCGTCCATGTTTCCAAGGGTTTCATCAGAGAGCAGAGCTGTCAGCTCGCTGGCGGCTTCTGTATCTATCATGTAGGGCCAGAGCCCCAGGATTAATTCATTGCCTTCGCACATTCCGGCAATTTGATATTCACGGGATTGCAGGGTGGTTTTACCACTCAGTATGCAGGTACCCAGCATAGATCCGGGGTCGGGATCATCGTCAAAATACATCTGCTCCATCCGTTTGTGGAAGTTGACTTTCTGAGCCAGAAATTCCTGGATGGCCTGGATAGAATCCTGGGAAATCTGGCTTTTCATTTCATCTGCACACTCCAGGCAAATGGCATATCCGAACAGGACTTCCCGCTGCTTTGTTACCGGATTGGTACGGATCACTTTCTCCACCATGTAGGGGGAGTGAGGGTGGTGCAAATCCAATTCACAGATCCTGCAATTCTGATAGGCTTTCCCCGTCTCATCATCCAGGAGCTCATCCGGAATGTCAGTTCTCTGTCCGTTCGTCGGCCACATGGGTTCATTCATCATATATTGGGCGATTTCTCCCATTGAATATGCCTTATTGTCTGGTCAACATCAAGTTTCGTTGCAAGTCTCAGCCTGATCCATAGATTCCTGATTGGCAGACAAAAACAGCAGGGTCATGGTTGTTCCCTTACCGGGCTGGCTGTCTATCAGGATGTTGCCGCCATAGGATGTCATGATTCGTTTACAAATGGTCAGACCAACTCCGGTTCCGGTATATGTGTCCTGGGTATGCAGCCTTCCAAACATGTCCAATATCTTATCATGGTATTTTTCCGGAATGCCTATCCCATTGTCTGTCACGTGAATCGTCACAGAACCATCTGGATGAGATGCGCCACTGATCGCGATCACCGGCTGTTCAGAGTCATTGTATTGCAGGCCATTTTCAACCAGGATCTGAAACATCTGCTCCAGATGTGCTTCATTTGCCACCAGAGCAGGCAAAGATTTCAGGACAAGCCTTCCCTTTGCTTCATGGATTTTATCCTTCAGATTGGCTGCCATTCTGTCCACAATCTTTTGAAGGTCTGCAGAACTCAGATGTCTGACCCGCACCGTTGCGTCCACACGTGAATAGGTCAGGAGATCCTCCACCATTCGATATAAGTGGCGGGCATCTGTGATCGCCATGTTCAAAATTTTTTGATTCTGGATCTCAGATTCTGGGATCCTGCGCTGGATCAGCCCCAACAGGCTCGATATGTTCTTCAACGGGGATTTGAAGTGATGGGAGGCAGCGAAGGCAAACTGGGAAAGCTCGAAGTTTGCTTCTTGCAGATCATGATTTTTCACCTGTAGATCTCCCATCAGCGCTTTCATTGCTGCCTCATGTTCAGACTCCTGCCGGTTGAAAAATAATACGAGCGACACCATGACCAGAAAATTGGTTATAAAGATGATCAGGTAAATCAGCTGAACATCAGCCTCGGGATCCAAAGGTTCCTCGAAGAACAGATACAATTGGGTGAAGAAATAAGAAATATAGATCAGGGAAATCAATGTGACTCTTGCCCGCCAGGACCGAAAAAAGATGATACAGGATAATCCAATGGCCATCAATGTCAGCTCCCCTCCGGATTTTTGGCCAAAAACGATAATCAGGAAATCTATATTCACCATCACCATTAGAATGCTGGTCCACTTTACAAGATTGAAATACCCATGCCTGATCAACAAAAACGACGTGGAGTTAATGAGAAAAATTCCCAAGGCAATGAAGAATCCAGGCAGATAGCCCTGCGATAGATCGTAGATGATGATAGGAATCATGGCCAGCCAGACCAGAGCGTTCAGTTTGTTGTAGATACGGATCATCTCCTTTTCCCGATGATCGTCGGCATGGCTGGTACCTGAGGCTGACAATAGATTCCAAAGCTGGAAAAGGGGCTGGGATACAGGATGATGCCAAGGAAGCTTTGCGGAGGCCGCTTCAGCTTGTACCTCCCCGGAAGGAAGATCACTCGCCGGCTCCGAGTCTATAACCGGAAGTTTGACCAAAAACCGTGCTCCGCCTAGCTCAGCATCAGCCACAGAAATGCTTCCACCGTACATCAACATGATTTTCCGGCAGACAGCCAGCCCGATCCCTGTACCCTCGAAATCCTCCCTTCTGTGGAGCCGGTTAAACATGTGAAAAACAGATTCCCTGTATTCGGGCGAAATCCCAATTCCATTGTCGCTAACCTCCACCATAAGACTCCCCCCCTGATGCCAAAAGCTGACCTTTACATGTGGAACAACCGACTCATTATATTTGATCCCATTTTCGATCAGATTCTGGAGCAACAGCTCCGCATGGGCAGCCTTCATCGGCAATCTGGCTGTTCCATTCCACCTGATTCTGGCCTTCCGGTTTTTTATCACCTCTCTGAGATTCGCTGTGACTTGCTTCATCATTAATTCGCTGTCCGCCCGGACGGTTTCACCAGTGATAGGCATGCGCTTTTCACCCACTTTTGAATAAAAAAGCAGATCCTCCACCAGCTGGTAGAGGTGTCGGGCATCACCTTTTACCAGATCGATATACCGAAGGAGCCCAGTTTCTTTTGCTGTTTTCAACCGACGCTCCAGCAGGCCCAGCAGGTTGGAGATATTTTTTAACGGCCCTTTGAAATGATGGGAAGCAGCATGGGCGAAATGAGCCAGCTCATAATTTGATTGCCGCATCAAGTGGTTTTTCTCCTGTAAAACCCCAATCAGCGAAGAAGCTTCGTTCCGAAACCGGGTGAAAGATTCTTCATAGTAAATCATCATGGCCACCATGGTAAACATACAGGCCGAAAAGACGAGAAATGGCAGGATTTTAGTGTTTTCCGCCACAATCACATCCTGATTGTGAAACAGATACCACTCTGTGAAAAGGAAGGAGCACAACAACAGACCCAGAATCAGAACCCGAAGCCTTCGTTGGTCAAACAAAATCAATACGGCAACACCAATCAGCAAGAAGGAAATGCTGCCTCCGGCTGTTCTGCCGTAAATACAGGTGAATATATCCAGACATACAATGACTGGAATGGTGATCAAGAGACGCGAGACATGATGCAGTTTCAGGCGTGTCAATACAAGCCCCAGGGAATAAATTCCCAAAACCACAGCCATCAGGACCATCCCGGTTACATGCCGAAATACAAACGCATACAGAAGAAATACAATCGTAAGTAGGGGCAGCAACCCGATAAAAATCCGATTCAAAAGCCGGATTCTTGCGTTTTCGTGGACAGAACTTTCATCAGAAACCCCCACATTTTGGTATCTCTGCCACATGCGACCAATCGCCCTTGTCAGAGTATGGGCAGGGGTGTTCAGAGAAGGAATTCTTTTCTTTACTGAGGAGGGATGCATGAAATGTATTGGACATCAGATAAATGTAGCTGTTAATTCTGAGTTGATAAAGTGAATTCACAAGCATTGTATATAAAAATTGTAATGTGTTATTTTCCCTGTGAACTACTGAAACTAGTCATCGAGGCCCAGTAATGCCAGGCGCAAGGGGAGGGTTTCCAGCACCAAGGCTCGAATACCAGAATTGGTTTCATCGTACACAACGCGATCGACCAGGTCCCGCATATACCGGGAAAAATACAAAGGCACTTCTTCTCCACTTCCCTCAGGGATAACCCGGATGAAATAATTGGGATGAAACTGCACCTGCTCAGGCACCCCTTCCTGATACGAACGGGGTCGGCCTTTACCACTGAACATGACAATATCACCTGCATGCAGCATTGATGCCCCTGCTTCTGGCCAGGCCTGGTGGTCAGGCACCCAATCGACCGCGTCCGTGTAGAAGGCCATTTCCAAAAATCCCTTTATAAAGGCTTCGTAATAATTTCCTTCCTGCAAATTCCCACGCATGGTACCGATGATTATCCCGGAAAGCGTGTCACTGATAAACCATTCCAACCCATGTCCGGGTTCAATTTTGACCTCGCGGGCCACATCAGAAACATAAATAATCGCACCATTATTCAATCCGGAATGTCCAGGTACAATGCGGCTGGTCATCTCTTGTGCGTAAGCTGTAAGCCCCCCTTCTCCGGGATCGCCCACTGTGCAGGCAATGTATTCTACCCCTGTTGCTGCCTGTAGAGAATCCAGAAAGTCCTGCAAGTCTGCTTGTTCGCGGTCAGAAAGTAGCCCTGCCAAATCTCTCAGGCTGCCTTTGGGAAATACTGAGGCGTTGCCAGAATGCTCCCCGGATTCAGCGGGTTGCCTGCATCCAGTCAGGGCTGTAATCAGGAACAGAACAGCGAGAATAAAATGCCTGGAATATGTCATAAAACATCTATCTATTATCGGAGCAGATCATCATCGATACAAATATGGTGCGTGTGAAAAGATCCGGAAAGGAACCCGGGTTACCCCCACTGGCAGAGGAGTAAGGTTGCCAAAGCCAATAGAAAATAGGGAACAAGGGATGCAGCTCCACCGTAATCCTTAGCAATTCGCTGTCCTGAAAATAACATCAAAATGGCCAGACAGGCTAGCTGCGCACCTGTTTGCCCCCAAAATGCATTTCCGGAAATCGCATAAACCCCTACGCCTGTCAACGACAGGACTCCTGCAGCCAATTCCACCAGGGTAATAACGGTGAGGAGAAGCGGCACGATATTTTTGAATGGAGACGTAGAAAAATGACCTTTCAGCCAAGAGAGATTCCCTTTCCGGTCGGCTACTTTATCCAGTCCGGACTGGAGAAAAACCACCGACAGCATCAGCATAGATACTAAGCGGGCGAATGGAAGCGGAGACAACAATTCCTGAAGATTACTCATACTCCCGAATTAACAGAATGAATGGCATTTATGGAAACCGAAGTTTCTTCCATTTGCGCCATCCGCTGGAGGCCTTTCAAATAGCCCAGCAAGCCCAGGAACATCAGGATATTAAACAAAAGCGAATAGGACAGCCCCAGTAGTTGGACTTCCAGAAAATAAATTACCACCCCAGCCAGTTGACTAGTGGCACCGACAAGCAGCCACTGAAAGCGCCTAAGATGCTTTCTGCTGGCTGAAAGCAGAATAATAAGGGACAAAAATGAAGAATACAGCAGAAAATAAATCTTCACCTCCGGGATCAGATAGATGAATGAAATGACCAGCACAATCAAATAGGCAGCCCCGGATCCTCCCATCAGCAGGTCTTTGCCCCACCTGCCGGGGTACACAATCTCAAGGACAGCAAATAATTGAAAAAGCCCGGCTGCCATATACAAGGCAACCAATCCTAACCGTCCAGACAACAATTCTTCATGGAGCAATGACTGCCTGGTCGATTCCAAAATGGCTCCTAAAAACCCACCAAAAGACAAGAAAAGCAGTGCGACGACCCAATATCGTAGCATAACCCGGTTGGAGGAAGGACCATTTCTGTACACCCAGACACTCAGGAAAGCAGCACATAGGGCCATCACCAGATCGCCGATTG
>CAZLKP010000148.1:0-10327 GCA_964560095.1 uncultured Bacteroidia bacterium | reverse complement strand
GGTGCTGGAAGCCAGGGCAATGATGGGTTTCCCGCCAGGGGAAAGGGATGCTCCACGGATAAAGTCCATTTGCCCGCCTACCCCTGAAAACTGCTTATGTCCGATAGAGTCTGCGCAGATCTGGCCTGTCAGGTCGATCTCTATTGCGCTGTTGATCGCGGTCACTTTGGGGTTTTTCCGGATCAAAGCGGTGTCGTTGGTGAAGGCTGCATCTTTCATGATGACTTTCGGGTTGTCGTCGATAAAGTCGTACACCCGCTTGGAGCCCATCACGAAGGAGGCCGTGATCTTGTAGGGGAGCACTTTTTTATCTTCACCGGTGACGATTCCTTTTTCTACGAGGTCAATCAAGCCATCAGAAAACATCTCTGTGTGAATACCGAGTTTACGATGCCCTTTCAGTTCCTTAAGGACGGCATCGGGGATCCCACCAATTCCCATTTGGAGGGTGGCCCCATCATCGACGAGGCCGGCGATGTACCGTCCGATGCGCTTGTCTGCATCCGACAGTGGCCTTGGTGGTACTTCCAGAATAGGCGTGTTGGTTTCGATGGCAAAATCAATCTCAGAGATGTGTATGCATCCATCGCCATGAGTTCTAGGCACATTGGGGTTGATTTCTGCAACCACGATGCGGGCAGATTCGAGCGCACCTACAGAAATGTCTACGGAAGAGCCGAGGGAGCAAAAGCCGTGTTTATCTGGAGGAGAAACGGAAATCAATGCGACGTCGATGGGGAGAATCTTTCTCCGGAACAGGTCCGGAATCTCGCTGAGGAAAACCGGAATGTAGTCACCATACCCTGCGTCCAATGCCTTACGGGCATTGGAGCCAATAAAACAGGCATTCATGTGAAAGCTCTCAGCAACTGCAGGATCTACATATGGGGCAGGCCCTTCGGTATGAATGTGGACCAACTCTACGTTCCTGAGTTCGGGAGCTCTTGCGACCAATGTATCGACAAGGGTTTGTGGGGTCATAGACACACTGTGGATAAATACACGGTCTCCTGACTGAACAACGGCGACGGCTTCTTCACTAGAAACAAAATGTGTGTTTGCAATTAATTGGCGCATGCTAGCATGAATCTTTTGGAGTGATGGATGTTGAAGGGTGTTTTCAATACAGAACATTCCTTAGGTGACAGCCGGGCATTGTCCCCGACTAAAAATGTGGCGGAGTACGTGTTGATTCGTACATTTCGCTTGCCATCCATTTGGAAGCCCAATTTCAGCGAGCAATCTGCAAGGAATTACAGTATCAATAAAGGGCATTTGGTATGACAAAAGAAAACTATTATCACCTTTGTAAGACTTGCTGGATTTTTCTCTTTCATCTGGCCATTTTACCCCGCTTATGTGGGCAATCCGATACCCTGCAACCCTTTCCTGTTGATCGGCAGATAGCAGTGGATTTTCTCTCACACTACTACGAGCAGGACGGAAATCATTCGGCAGTAACTGGCGGGTTGGGCACGGAGGAGTTAACAGATCTGGGTGGACAACTCCATGTGTCAATACCGATGGATAGCCTAGCCCGGATGCACATATCCACCAGCCTGAATCACTATACTTCAGCCTCCACAGACAACATTGACAGTTATGTCTCTTCTGCTTCGAGAAAAGATAGCCGTGTTTTTCTAAAAATTGGATATGGAAAGGAACAGGGCCGTAGTGGTTGGACAATAGGTGGCGGTGGCTCATTCGAATCCGACTACCTGTCAACTTCCTTAACTGCTTCCTGGTATAAACAGAGTGAAGACGGGTTATCTGAGTTTTCGCTTCACTCCAGCCTGTTTCTGGATACCTGGCTGGTTATTTTTCCGGAAGAGTTACGCGCACCGGGCCTGGCATCGGTGCCGACCAATAAGCGAAGGTCTTTCCAGATTACTGCCACCTGGTCTATGCCGCTGAATGCACAAACCCAGATTTCGGCTACTGTGGAGCCGGTAGTGCAGCAGGGACTCCTATCCACCGGGTTTCACCGGGTGTATATGGCGGGGGAAGTATTGCCCAAAATAGAGCGACTACCGGGCTGGCGATGGAAGTTTCCCGGGAGTATTAGGTTGCATCATTATCTTACTGATTGGCTGATTGCCCGGGCCTTTTACCGTTTTTACTGGGATTTCTGGGGAATTCTTGGGCATACTGCCTCCCTGGAATTGCCTCTCCGTCCGTTTGATTATGTCAACATCTATCCCTTTTATCGCTTCCATTGGCAACGCGGGTCCCGATGGTTTGCGCCTTACGGTGTGCATGACACAGATGCCATGTATTATACCTCTGATTATGATCTGTCCGGATTCTACAGCCAGAAAGTTGGAGTTGGCTGTTCGGTGTATCCGCTCTATGGACTCCTGAGATGGAAGACAGGCCTGGCTCGTGTTGGAGTGCTGGAGCAACTCGATGCTCGGTATGCCCGGTTTTTGCGCTCGGATGGCTTGAAAGCTTATAGTTTTTCCCTGAATCTGCGGTTTAGGATTTAGCTGTTTGTCCGGTTTGCCGCACATAGAAAGGGTATGTAATTTTACCCTATGAAGCATGCCCAACAGAAGGTCGTGTATTGTTTACTGGTTATGCTGACACTGGGTTGCGGGGGCGGCGAAGAACAGATCTCACTCATTCGTGGCCTTGTGTTGCGTGAATCGGTACACATCAGACCGGGTACTTATCTGATACCTGGAGATTCTGCCAATCAGGAGCCTGTCATCACGGTTTTGGGCAGAGATCTGGACATCAATTTTCAGGGAGCTGTTCTTCAGGGAATCAGTGACCACTCAGGACCTGTTGATGAGCATGGTACCGCCATTTTTGTAGATCAAGCGACCAACGTCGTCCTGCGCAACCTGACGGTAAAAGGATATCAGACTGCCATTATTTGCAGATCTTGTATGAATCTGGAATTGGAAAACGTAGATCTTTCCGACAATGAGGAACAGGTGATTCACAGGGAACGTCCATAAAACATGGGGAGTCGGTCATATTTCACTATTTTACAGTTTCATTTCAGTGTGCATGAATGACGAACCACTTACCTACGATCAAATCAGGCCTTATCACGATCATGAAGTTCCGAAGGTCCTTCAGCGCCTCGGAAAAAAGCCATCATTTTTCGTCCTGATGAAGTACCTTTTCCCGGAGCAATCCGGCGAAGAAATTCTTCAGCGCTTTTCAAATATCCACAGTGTTGAGCAGTTTCAGACGGAGTACATCCGCCATGCGATTCACAGGATTTTGAAAGATAGTGCTGGCGAGGTGACCATTGATGGTTTGGAGGGGATCGACCCAAATACATCCTATCTGTTTTTATCTAACCACCGGGATATTATCCTGGATTCAGCCATTCTGAATGTGTTGTTGAAAGATTCGGGTAGAAGAACGACCAAAATTGCCATCGGCGACAACCTTCTGGTGAGCGAGCTGGTCACGGACCTGATGAAATTGAACAAAAGTTTTATTGTCCACAGGAATGTGGCCAGACAGGATATGATGCCTTATTCGAATCGGCTGTCATCCTACATCCGAGATCAAGTCACGCAGAATCTCGATTCGGTGTGGCTGGCCCAGCGTAACGGGCGTACCAAAGATGGAAATGATCAGACGCATGCTGGCTTGCTCAAGATGCTCAATTTTAGCGGGAAAGGAGATCTGGAAGCCAATTTCAAGGAGTTGAACATCATCCCGATGTCGATTTCTTACGAAATCGACCCCTGCGACGGGCTGAAGGCTGAAGAACGATACCACCAGAACCGTGGCCTTCCCTATGAAAAAGACGACAAGCAGGGCATGGTGCTAGGAATCCGGGGCTTTAAAGGACGCATCCATCTGGCATTTGGCTCGCCGCTAAATCAATGGATTGAAGATCTTCCCCGATCCAAAAACCAGAATGCCTGGGTGAGAGAGCTGGCAGATGCCTTGGATTTGGAGATTCACAGCAATTTTAGGCTGTGGTCCAATAATTTCGTCGCAGCAGATGTACTGGAAGGCTCACACCGCCATCAAGACCACTATTCTATTGAAAACAAGGAGGTGTTTTTGCAGCACATGAAAAAACAGCTCAAGGAGAGGCGCGGCGACAAAAAGGAACTCCGGAAGCGATTTATGGAAATCTATGCGAATCCGGTTTGGAACCGGGAACAATAGCTTCAGGATCCGGATTCTTTGTCGGCAGGCATAGGCGGATCAAATGGGATGTCGAGCAGCTTTCTCACTTCGCTGCGCAGAGCATACAGCGCTCCGGGATCATCCGGGTAGCGTGTATGGGTAAGCTCTAGCGTATTCCAGCCACCATACCACAGGGCGAATGCACCGAATTGCTGTGTCCAGAATATCCGGTGAGACGGGGTGAAGTCGGCTTCATGAGCATATCCCAGAAAGTTGTACACCTGATAGGTGGTGTCTCCTACGGGAACCTCGTAGCTTTCGTTAAGGCCTACGTGCTTGATGTCAAATCTTGACAGCTTGGCACTATCGTTTTGAATGACAAAGCGCTGATCCCGGACTTTTTGTTTCAGTACGGTATCGTGAATGTCAATTTCTGTTTCCAGGACATCAGCTTCCAACTCTCCTATTTCGCCTTCATACAAATTATACAACTCGTAGGCGACATATTGTCCTTCCCCTTTTAACCTGAGATGGTAGCGAAGGCTGTCCTGGCTGAGTGTTTTGGCTCCTTCAAACTCTGTGAAGTAATACATCTGGGTGTCGGAAACCATTTCCCTGACCATCTCATAACGTGGATCTTGCATGGCAGCCTGCCCGCTCTGAAGACCGTCTTCATTACAGGCATACAAGGATACCAAAGCTAACACAAGGAAGCCAAACCGGGTAATTGAGAGTGAAATCATATGACCTGATGACTGTCTTTGGATTCTGAAGGAATATATACAGATTTATACAATTTGCACTTGAAAAATGGACTTTTGTTGAAGAAAGGTTCACGGGCTACAATCCCCAAAGAGACAAGTAATCCCAGCACCAGACTGGTTTTCGGAAATATACATATCAGCCACCCGCCGAGCAGGCATAATATGAGAATGGAACCCATATGACTCGCATTTTTTAGTTTTTGTTATGTCAACAGATACGTAGGTCAGGGAATATAGTTTTTAAAAATGGATATATATAAATAAAATAAATTGTAGCTTTGTGAAGTAGTTTATTGAATGTAAAACGCCCCATACATAACAGACTCAATCTGAGATGCTGAGTTGGAATATGGCTCATTGATCTAGTTTTTCAGTGGCTGGACGGTATAGTCCTGGTGTGTATCCACCCGGCCCACGGTATAAATGTGATCGAGCTTCGCGAGATTGTCGATCAGTTTGTTCATCTCTTGAGAGCTGCATACAAACACCTTAAACAACCCCTCAAACATCCCGCCTTCGCTTTCGATGGTCACCCCCCGCATGTTGAGCTTCATTCTCTGGGAAATGATCCGAATGATTTCGATAAGGACTCCTTTCTTATCAAGTCCTCTGACCTGAATAGCAACCAGAAATTCCACCGAGTCCGTGGCGTGGGAATGCCAGTTGGCTTTGATAATCCTGGATCCGAAAGAAGACATCAGCTGGATGGCATTTTTGCATGTCGCCCTGTGAATCTGGATGTGCCTTCCGTCATCATAGCCCAGGATTTCATCCCCCGGGATGGGGTTGCAGCAGGAAGACAGCACGGTGTTGTCAATGTTCATTTTCTCGCCGACCACAAGCATATCGGGATCCACGCCCATGGATTCCAGGGCATGCCCGTTGGAGTTGGGGAGGGACTCTTTGGGTTTGATTTCTTTGCCTTCACGCTTGAGGTCAATGAAACGCTGAATCTCCTCGGTGTCAATGTTGTGAGATCCCAGACGGTAAAAAAAGGTTTCAGCGTCGGGAAGCATAAAGTAGGTGAGGAGTTCCTGAAAATAGGGGTGGTGTTCATCTACCCCATAGGTTCGTGCTTTCCAGTGGAATGCCGCCTTTCCTTTGTTGACAATCTTCTTTTTCTCCTTTCTCAGGGTGGTTCGGATGCTGTCTTTGGCTCTGGGTGTGTGAACGAAGCGCAGCCATTCTTCCTTGACTTGCACCTTGTTGGTGTTGATGATCTCTACCTGATCGCCCGGACGTACCTTTGTGTTGAGGGGCACAACCTGGGTATTAACTTTTGCTCCGATGGCCGTATCTCCGATGTTGGTGTGGATTTTATAGGCAAAATCCAGGACGGTGGAGTTGAAGGGGAGCCTCACGAGCTCACCCCGGGGTGTATAGACAAATACATCTTGAGGAACTAGGTTGGCCTGGAATTCAGTGACTGCCTCCAGGGCATTGAGGTCAGGATTTTGAAGAATTTCTCTGATTCTGCCGATCCACTCTGTGAGCAATTCGTCCTGTACCTCGCCATTATCCTTGTACTTCCAGTGAGCAGCAATGCCTTTTTCGGCGATATCGTCCATTCGCTCAGTACGGATTTGCACCTCAACCCATTTCCCTTCATCCCCCATGAGGGTGGTGTGCAGCGATTCGTACCCATTTTCTTTGGGCACGGTGATCCAGTCGCGCAGGCGCTTGGGGTTTGGGCGATACAGGTTCGAAATCACCGAATAGGCTCTCCAGCAGTTTTCCCGCTCCTGATCAGGTTTGGAAGTGAGAATAATCCTTACGGCATAGATATCGTAAATCTCCTCAAATGGCAGCTTCTTTCGCTGCATCTTGGTGTAAATAGAGTAGATTGATTTGAATCGGCTTTTGACGATAAATTTTAGTCCGTTTTCCTTTAGACGCTGCTTGATTTCCTGAATGAAAATATCGATATATTTTTGAGAGCGCTCTTTTTTTGCCTCCACCTTCTCGCTAATCTCTTTGTAGAGCGTGGGGTTCGAAAACTTGAAGGAAAGGTCTTCCAGCTCAGTTTTGCTTTCATAGAGCCCCAGTCTATGGGCCAGGGGGGCATAGATGTACAGCGTCTCAGATGTGATCTTGCGCATGCTTTCCTCCCGCATGGCGCCCATTGTGCGCATGTTGTGGAGGCGATCTGCAAGCTTAATCAGAACGACGCGGACATCATTAGAAATGGTGAGGAGAATTTTGCGAAATGTTTCGGCTTGCTGGGACACCATTTCGCCATCCAACTCCGGGCTGGCTGAGATTTTTGTGAGCCCGTCAATGATATTCATGGCCTTGTTGCCAAATTCCCGCTTGATATCTGCGAGTTCAATCTCTGTATCCTCAACCACATCATGGAGAAGAGCACAAATAACCCCCGTTGTGTCCTCCAGGCCCATCTCCACGACAAGGATTCTGGCAACTTCCAGCGGATGGAGAATATAGGGCTCGCCCGACTTGCGTTTCTGGGTCTCATGGGCCTTCCAGGCCATCTCGAAAGCTTTCCGGATCGTGCGCCTGTCGGCTTTGGAAAGCCGTCGCAATGGACGCACCAGATGTTTGTATGCACTCAGGATCTCCTGGTCATATGGATCCTTATCTTTGTCTTTATCAGGGAAGATGGCCATGGTCCTTTCTCTGTCGGTATTCGCTTGATATATACGGATCTGATCCAATGCCCGTTGTGTGACTGTATCAAAGATGAGACCATGTTCAATATTTTCGGTAACTTTCTATTTGCAGAAAAATAATCGTACATTTGAGCCGTCTTTCCTACTGGCCATATGTTCTTTTTGTAATTTGCGGATGTGGTGAAATTGGTAGACACGCTAGATTTAGGATCTAGTGCCTCACGGCTTGGGGGTTCGAGTCCCTCCATCCGCACTTTCCACTGAAATCGTGCTGTCCAGCCCCGTTGCTGACGGCACGATTTTCTTTCAGGTGGATTCAGCTATTTTCTCATCAATAATTCACAAGCCTTGGAAATTACCCAAGTCAAGACCAGCGATCTTACCGCTGAACTACATGTTCAGCTCAAGCCAGAAGACTATAAGGAAAAAGTCAATGAGGAGCTCAAGCGCCAATCCAAGCAGGTGTCAATCCCTGGGTTCAGATCTGGAAAAGTGCCCTTAAACCTTGTTCGCAAAATGCTTGGAGTATCCGTCGTAATGGATCAAGTGAATAAAATGGTGAGCCACGATCTGATTCATTATATCCAGGATCAGGAGCTCAACATCTTGGGAGAGCCACTCGCTATGGAGATGAAATCGGAAGAGGATTTTGACCTCTATTGTGAAAAAGAAATGGCCTTCACCTTTGAGGTGGGGCTGGCTCCCGCCATAGAGATGGATTGGGACAAAATCAACGTTCCTCCTCGTTATGCAATTAAAGTTGATGATGCTTTTCTTGACAAGGAGATTGACAACTATATTGATCGCTTCGGCGAAGTGACCAATCCGGAAGAGGCGGAAGAAGGGGATATTCTATATGGCCGCGTCTTCGAGGTGAATGATGAAGGGGAAGCTGTCGAAAATGGATTTGATCGGATGGTTGCATTCAATCCCGATCGCATCGACAACAAGAAATTCCTGAAGCCTTTTTTGGGCCTGAAGATCGAAGACAAGAAGGATGTTGACTTGTTCAGTATGGCCAAAAAGCCCAAAGAAGTTGCTGAGATCCTGTTTATGGAGGAGGAAGAAATCAAAGAACTGAACGGAAAGAAGCTGCAGTTTGAGCTAAAAAAGATCAATCGGGTGACGAAAGCTGAGATGAGCCAGGCTTTTTTCGAAAAGGTTGGCAATGCATACGGCTGGGAAAACCCGGATCAAGTGAATGATGAGGAAACCTTCAGAAAGATTCTCTCCGAAAAAATGGAGGAGGAACTCAAAGAGTCTGCCAGCCATCAATTTCGGAACGATCTTCAGAAGGCCATCATGGACAAACAGAAATTTTCTCTGCCGGATGAATTTTTGAAAAAATGGCTGATCAAAAGCAAAGAGTACACCGAAGAAAAACTGGAAGATGAGTTTGATGGGGTCCTGGAGTCCGTGAGATGGTCTCTGGTCATTGAAAAGCTCAAGGACGAGGTGGATGTCAATATTGAGGAGGAAGAAGTGAAAGCTGCTGTCAGGGCTTCCATGCAACGCATGCTTCTGCACTCAGGGATGGACGCCAGCCCAGAGATGCTGGAGCAGTATATGGATTATGCCATGAGCAATCAGGAAATGGTTGATCAGGAATACCAGAAACTGCTGAATGAGCGGATCTACGAGGGTCTTGAAGCCAAACTAGAGCCTGAGGACAAAGAAATCAAGGCTACAAAATTTGTCGAAATGATTGAGAGGGAGCGGGAAAAAGAGCAAAAAAACAGGTAGGAACTGTCTCAACCGACCAAAAAAGCAGGGATGTCTCAAAAGTCTTTTATTACCGTGAAGTCGCTAAGTAAAAGACGCAAAGACCGCTATTTGACCTGTTTTTTGCGCCCTTATCGTCTTCCTTTTGTCTTTGCGGTGAAGAATTACCCCTTTTGAGACAGCCTCTTCTTTTTCTCTGAATCAGGTTACGTCCAGTTCGGAAATTCCTCAGGATCCACTTCATTCATGATCCCATACACAGATTGGAACACATCCTCCACCTGGGGTTTGGAGAAATAGTCACCATCATCTCCATAGGCCGGCCTGTGTTCTTTGGCCGTGAGGGTTTGAGCCGGTGAATCCAGCCAAAAGTAGCCCCCCTGCTTTTCCATTACCTGTTGATATAGAAAGCTAGTAGCACCACCCGGCACGTCTTCGTCGAGAAATAGAATCCTGTTGGTTTTCTTCAGGGAGTCGAGAATTATCAGGTTGAGGTCAAAAGGAAGTAGCGTACGTACATCTACAATCTCAACCGAGATCCCGCATTGCTTCAGTTGAGTCGCCGCCTCCATCGCAATCCGGCAACAGGCACCATAAGTAACGACGGTCACATCTTCTCCTTGCCGGATGACCTCAGGCACACCCAACGGAACTGTGAAAGTGTTTAAATTGATCGGAACCCTTTCTTTGAGCCTGTATCCATTCAACACCTCTATCACCACAGCTGGATCATCACCATTGAGGAGTGTGTTATACATACCGGCGGCCTGTACCATGTTTCTCGGCACACAAATGTGCATGCCCCGCAATGCATGGATCATCATGCCCATGGGAGAGCCAGCATGCCAGATGCCTTCGAGGCGATGGCCTCTGGTGCGGATGATGGCTGGTGCCGCCTGACCACCTCCTGACCGGTATCTGAGAGTCGCGAGGTCGTCAGAGAGGGTTTGGAGGCCGTATATTAAATAATCGAGATATTGGATTTCTGCTATCGGGCGTAGGCCGCGCATGGCCAGCCCAATGGCTTGCCCGACAATGGTAGCCTCGCGGATACCCGTGTCCATTACACGAAGCCGGCCGTGTTTTTTCTGGAGCCCGGCAAAGCCCTGG
>CAZLKP010000147.1:1041-10396 GCA_964560095.1 uncultured Bacteroidia bacterium | reverse complement strand
AGCTCTGCGATGTCCATCCCTGGACAGGCAGAGCCAGTCTGCTTGTCGGATCCGGCATTCGATAACGGTGAAGTGTTCGTACCAGGGATCGGTAAGTGAAGTGGGGGCATCTGGATCTGGGGCATGCGGCAGGCGGGCAGATTCAAGATCATCCACCAGAGAGCCTGGATGCAGCGGCTGGCTGTAGTTGAAGCGGGAGGTAGCCGAAAGCCTGGACCAGGCTGCCTCGGTCAATGGACTGTTGTGATGAATCACGGCCTCGCCCTTCATGCGAAGCTGAATTTTCGCCTCCGGATTCCACAACAACCAGGAAACCTGGGAATTTCTACGGATTTGGGCAATTTTCGCAGCCCGGCGGTCACTATGGCAAATCAAGACTCTTTTTCGCTTATCAGCCATTCTTAGAATGACCATTCTATTTTCCGGTCCGTCATTTCCTCCAGTGCCAAGCACCGCACTATGCCAGGGATGCGCTGGAGAATCGACCCCCAGGGCTAGATTTCGCCATATTTCGTCCCACAAATCAGCAAGACCATTGTATCGGAAAGTTGAATCATTCATACTATTAAACCATTTAGGGTGATCATGATTATCCTTGCTCTGGCAGGGTTTTTGACTTTTTCAACAAAGAGAACCAGGGGACTATTATGACAAAAGTAGAAATTGAAACCCATCTGAAAAACCGGCATCGGGGTGCCTACGGGAGATCGCCTATTTCGATCCGGTTTGAAGCCTTGCAACCCAGCACCGACCATTCTGTAGAACTCACTACCTACAATCCCTCCTCCTCCGTGCTGCGTCTCATGGACGATCATGGCGCAGAAATCTGGCATCTGGATCGCTTGTCCGACCCGGCCGAATTTCGACTGGAGGTAGCCGTTCGCAACCTTCATGCCGGCACTTACTTTGTTGAGATTCAGGATGGATTTTTCCATCAGGTGCGAACGGTAAGAATAGCGGCAGCATAATCCCTGAGTGGATCACAGGCAGAAACGCCCGGCACACTGTGTCGGGCGTTTGCTTTTTGTTAATTTGCTGTCTCTGGCATTACCATTCAATGACAACTATGCACCGGCCTGCCCTTTCCATCCTCATTTGTCTCTTTCTTGCTGGCGGTTCCTACTCCTCTACCATGGCCCAGGATAAACCAGCATATCTGCTTCTCAACGAGAAAGGAAGGTCCATGTCCTTCCGCAAAGCGATCCGACAGTTGTCGGATGCAGATATGGTCTTTTTTGGCGAGCTCCACAATGATCCTATCGCTCACTGGTTGGAGTTGGAAATTCTGCGTGCCCTTCACGGGAAGCGAAGCGACATGGCTGTGGGCTTTGAAATGTTTGAAACCGACCAGCAGTTTGCGCTTGATTCTCTCATGGCTGGGAGTTATTCGTCAGAAGAGTTTGAAGAAAAAACCCGCCTTTGGCCCAATTACCTGACCGACTATCGCCCGCTTGTCAGTGAATGCCTGGAACGCAACATTCCGATGGTTGCCAGCAATGCCCCCCGATCCTTTGCCCGGCAGGTGTCGCGCGAGGGCATCTCTTCCTTGTCTGACCTTCCGGCGTACGAACAGGCCCTGCTTGCTCCCATGCCTTTCCCGATTGATGAGACGATTCCTTCCTACGCCAACATGCGCGACATGATCGCCGGCCACGGCGGGGGCATGAACCCCTCAGACTTCATCGCTGCTCAGGCACTCAAAGATGCCACCATGGCACACCGGATTCTCAAAGCCTGGTCGCCGGGGACCCTGTTTTATCATGTCAATGGCTCCTACCACTCCGACTACCACGAAGGTATCATCTGGTATGTAGGGCAGGAACAGCCTGATCTGAGTATCATGAACATCACGGTGATCGAATCCGATACCATGGATTGGGAACCCGAAGGTGACCGAATTCCGGCAGATATCATCATCCTGGTGCCTGCCAATATGACCAAAACCTATTGATCAACGCTCTTCATTCATGATATTGAGGATACCCTCAAAGGATTTCTGTTTCACCGCAACTGACCCCCAATTCTATGAACCCTTCCTCTTCTCATCAGGCGCCCGCTGAGCTGACCGAAGATCAGCAGCAGGCGTTCCGGGAATTTGATCGGTTCATTGGTGATGGGGTTCCCCGCTCGACATTTTTGCTGACCGGTTCTGCTGGTACCGGAAAGACATTTCTGATCAATCTCATTACCAAAAAACTCAGACGAAACGGGTTCAAGGTCATGCTGCTCGCTCCTACCGGACGTGCCGCCAAGGTGATCACCCGTCGCACCAAACGCCATGCATATACCATTCACCATCATATTTATTCCCCGCTGGAAAGTGCTGGTGGTGAAGTGTATTTCCGGCTGAAAGAAAACAAGGCCGTGTCCAATACCGTGTACATCGTAGATGAGGCCTCCATGATCGGTGACGATGGTGGCGTGGGCTTGCTGCGGGATTTATTCAGCTTTGTGTTTGGGAATGAACAGGACCGAAAACTGATCCTGGTCGGTGACCCTGTACAGCTCCCTCCGGTGGGCCATCACGAGAGCCCGGCCCTGCAACCACAGATGCTCACCCGCGAAATGGATGCAGTGGTTTGGCATGCCCATCTCACCGAAGTCAAGCGGCAGCTTCACGACTCCGAAGTGCTCGACAATGCCGTAAAAATCCGGGATGCGTTCTTAGCAGAAGATCCCTCGGGACTGGTGCTGGAGCCCGGTCGAGAGGTGCAGGTGCTGGAAAACGGATACGAAGGGGTAGAAATTTTTCTCGGCTACTTTAGAGAGGGTGACCCAGACCGGGTGGTCTTCATCACCTATTCCAACTGGCAGGCTACCCAGGTCAACAAAGCCATCCGTATGCAGCTCCATGGGGTGGAAGACCTGCTCATTGCTGGGGACCAGCTGATGGTGGTGCGCAATAATTATCACTGGGGAGATCCCAAAAAGCTCCCTTTCCTCGCCAATGGAGAAATGGGAATCGTCAGAGAAGTATTCCCGGAGAGCTACGAAGAAGCCTACACCCTGAAATGGATGGATGCCGAGGTGGAGTTTCTCGACAATCGGGGGGAGACCTTTCTTGTGTCATGCAAGCTGATTCTGGATCTGCTGGAGTCTAAAGAGCCACAGGTTGATCAGGCCACGATGCGGATGATTGCCCGGGCACGGCAGGAGGAATACAGTGATTTATCATTTTCGCAAGCAAAGGCGCTGATTCAAAAAGATCCATATATTCACGGTTTACAGGTAAAATACGGATACGCCATGACCGGCCACAAGAGTCAGGGAGGTCAATGGGAAAATGTCATCATTGGGTTCGAACCCGACTATGGAAATGACCCACTGGCCTATTTGCGGTGGTCGTATACGGTCTTCACGAGAGCTGAAAGCCGAACCTTTCTGCTGAGTTGTCCATTTGAAGGTGCCAAACCATGGTAAGAACATACATTTTCGGGTTACTGGTGATCCTGAGTTGCCTACTCCCTCCTGGCATCTTTGCCGTTCCCTCTGTCTTTTACCAGTTCTCTCTCCGAGAAGGACTCCCCGACAATCGCATCTACCAGATTTCCGAAGACTCTAGTGGCCACATCTGGCTGGCCACAGCCGGGGGGCTTGTCAAGCTCTACGGAGCTTTCCCTGAAGTGTTTACCGTGGCAGAAGGCCTTCCCAGAAACGACATTCGGGCAGTGGTTCATCGGCCTGACGGCTCAGCCTGGATCGTGAGCAGTGGTCAGCTGGCCATCATGAGTCCAGCGCACAGCTTTTCCCTGGCCACCTATCCCAAATTGCGTGACCAGCGGGTATTTGATGCACACCTGGACGCAGAGGGTGTGCTATGGTGCCTGGGTGCTGAGCAATTGTTTGCCATTATTTCTGACGAAAATGTTCAGGCCTGGACCTTCGACGAGCTGGGCCTGGCCCCGGACAGCCGGATGGACCATACCTGGAAAACTTCCGGTATCGCAATCTCCAGCAACCAGAGCCAGATTCTCCTCCAACCCAACGGAGAGGCTTCCAATCTCCCTGGTAAATCTATCCCAAGGGGTGATAGCCTGCTCATTACGCTGAATGGATATGCCCAAACTCAGATTTCTGTTTTCTCCCGGCACATCCGATTCTCGCTGGGGGGGCAGCAGGTGTCGGTTCCTTTGACGGATGAGGGGAACACCCAATTTTCTGCCGCTTTCAGAGACCATGCCGGCAATCTGTGGCTGGCAACCAACAATAGCGGAGCCCTGATGCTTTCGCACAGGTATCAGGTCAATATCAGGGCAGCCTTCCAGCTGGGCAGCCAGTATCAACATCGCATCGAAGGAACAGTGACAGCAATCGCCAGGATGAATGACGATCTCCTTGTCGCCGCTTCAGATGGCCGGATCCTGAGGCTTGATGCATCCGAAAAAACATCCTGGCGGCTTCCTGACGGCCAGCCGGCCGAAGACCTCATCGGCCATCAGGACCGATGGATCGCCAGGCGCGGAGACCGGCTGTATTTCGGAACCCCTGGCTCGGACAACGTACTGACTACCAGGGTAGAAGGATTGAGCCAGATTCACGAAGCAGGGAACAGAGGAATTGTCCTTTCGGCATTCTCGAGATTTCATTATATGCTGCCCTGGGATCAATGCGATTCTTTGTTCCGGTCAGATAATCCTGACCAATGGCTGGAACAGCAGACCGACTGGGTACAGGTAGGCTTCTCCAATCAGGCGATTCAGACTAGTTCGGGAGCCTTTGCCGTGGCCCTGGATGAGGGCATTACATTCCCGAAGCAAACCGGCAACCAGGACCTGACCATGGAATATCCCTTTTACCAGGGGGAATACACTGATTTATCCCTATGGGCAGGAGAAACGATTGTCGCCGGTGCAGGGCCCGATGGAATTCACATCTTTGAAAAGGGGCAAAAAATATTTCCTGCTGACGGCCAGGATCCCTGGACCTACGGAAGGGTGAAGCGCGTCATCACCGACGCTACCTCCGGCCATATTTGGGTCCTCACCAATCTCGGGCTGGTGAGATTTGACAGTCTTCCCCAGGCGGGACGACCGTACACCGGTTATTTGATTTCAGATCACCAGGGATTTCCACATACGTTCGTGGATGGCTGGGTGGTGATGGATGAAAGGCAGACATGTATTCTGACGTCTGGAAGGATTTATCCATTGAAGGCACCTTTGCCACAGGATCTCGTTGATGCTGATATTCCTCTGACTGTCTATTGTCTGATGTGGCCTGGGTCCAGGTGCATTCCGTTGTGGGAAGGAAGGAGGGTGATACCAAGAGACAGTGCCAGCATGAACCTCCAACTGGTAGTTGATCATTACCAATTTATCGATAACCAGCGACTCGAATACCGCATTCAGGATGAAGACTGGATGCCTGCTCCAAATGGGGTGATTTCTTTTTTTGCCATGCCGTCGGGAGAGTATGCCCTTGATGCCCGTGTAAAAGTCGGCCAGCATGTCCTTTTGCAGCAAAATGATATTTTGAAATGGGCCGTCCAACCACCTTTTTATCAATCTTGGTGGTTTGTTTTTCTGAGTTCAATCATGCTGGTCGCTCTGATCTGGGCCGGACTGAATCTCTATTATGGAGAACATGAGCGCCGAAAGCTCGGTGCCCTGGTCAACGAGCGAACCCGATCGCTTGACGATTCCATCAAAGAGCTGGAGCGCAAAAACGAAGACCTCGAACAGTTTGCCTATATCGCCTCACACGACCTCAAATCACCACTTCGCGGGATGATTGGCCACCTGCAACTGATCCAGCGCCGCTATGCCGGGCAACTCAACGAACAGGGAAACTCTTCCCTTGTCCACGCCATCAGCGAGGCCAAGCGCCTCTTTGCCATGGTCAATGACCTGCTTGATTTTGCCAGCGTGGGAAGTGAAAAAATGGATAAAAAGCAGATATCTTTGCAAAAGCTGGTAGAATCCGTCAAACATAGTATGATTGTGGAAATCAAGGAAAAACAGGCGGAAATTATCTCCAATGATCTTCCGGTAGCAGAGATCGTGCCCTCACAATGGGAAGCCTTGTTTCGCAATCTGATTGAAAACGGCATAAAATTTAATGAATCTCCGAGACCTGTTATTCGTATCGAACACAAATCCACCGAAGGATTTTGGATATTTAAGGTCGCAGACAACGGCATCGGCATTGACCCACAATATGTAAAAAGAGCTTTTGAGCTCTACGGTCGTCTTCATCCCGAATACCCGGGCACCGGCATTGGCCTTGCCATTTGCAAGCGTGTGGTGGAGCGCCATGGTGGCTCAATCTGGATTGAATCCAAGATTGGAGAAGGCAGTGCCTTTTTCTTTTCCCTACCGAAATAAGGGGGGAGAAAAGAACGTACGGAGGATTGAACGGAGAATCTGAAAAAGAAGCACTGCCCGGAGAAACCATGAAATCATCCCCTGAAGGGTGGATCCGGGCAGAGGTTAGGACCCACGTGTTTACCCGCCTCTAGAGTGGAAAAACCCAGGTGAACAGCAATTAAATGAACCAAAAACCATAGGAAATCGAACCCAACGACCTATGACCAGTAAGCAGTCTCCTCTGACCCCAGTTATCATATTCGATGGCGTTTGCCACCTGTGTAACAGCTCGGTGGATTTCGTGATAAGAAAAGACCAGCAGCGGCAATTCCGGTATACTGCAAACCAGATGGAGGCAGGGCAGAAGATATTGAGAGCGCATGGTCTGAATCCGGAGCAAATCCAATCGGTGTATCTGCTGGAAAACGGCAATCTCTACAGCAAATCGACAGCTGCACTGCGCATTGCTCGTCACCTGGGCTTTCCCTGGAGCCTTGCCTGGGGCTTGATACTTGTGCCGGCTTTTCTTCGGAACCTTGTGTATGACCTCATCGCTCGCAATCGCTACAAGTGGTTTGGCAAAAAGGAAACCTGCAGACTGCCGACGCCGGAAGAGCGGGCCTTGTTTCTGGATTGAGCCCTGGCCATCCGCCTGTCTCACCAGAATCATCTTTGGCCCGTTTCCCCTTTTTCCGTAAATGCTACTTCTTTTCATATCTTGGAATCTATTCATGTAATCCCTTTAGGTGGCCGGCATGATTGGGTTTTTAAGGGTCTGAACACAGGATACCAGAAGATGATTCACAAAACAACGCCGGCTTGGACCAACTTGTCCATGAGCTCTGAAATCTGCCTGGATGTCACCAAAAGCGAATGTTAGCAAACCATGAATGTAAAACGTTCGGTATTCAGGGATCAAGTAGTAATCGTCAGCGGCTCCAATCAGGGAATTGGCTTAACAACAGCCCAGGCATTTGCCGAGCTAGGCGCAAAAATTGTGTTGAATGGTCGTAACCTGGCCAGGCTCAAGCAGGCAGAACAACTGCTCCGAGACTCCGGGAGGGAAGTGTTAGCCATTCAGGGAGACATTACCCGGGCGGAGGAAGCCGAAGCTTTGATTGAAAAAACCATTGCACATTTTGGCCGACTGGACATCCTGATCAATAATGCCGGGGTCAGTATGCGTGGAATGTTTTCAGAATTGCGCCCTGAGGTATATCATTCCGTTTTTGAAACCAATGTTTTCGGTACCACCAATCTCACGATTCCTGCTATGCCATACCTCAGGGAGTCCCGCGGCAGCATTGTCTTTGTTTCCAGTCTCGCCGGGATCCGGGGATTACCGGGTGTTTCCGCATACTGTGCATCCAAAATGGCCCTGAGAGCCATTGCTGAGTCCATTCGTATCGAAGAAGCCGGTCAGGGCATTCACGTAGGTCTGATCCAGGTAGGGTACACCGAAATTGAACAGGGGAAGCAGACCGTCGGGCCTGACGGTAGCCTCGTTCCCATTCCCGACCGATCCGGATTCAAGGCAGCCTCCAGGGAAAGTGTGGCAAAAGCTATCCTTGAAAATGTGAGGCAGCGCAGATTTATCTCTACCTTGACCAAAATCGGCAAACTCACTGCTTTTTTCCAGCGGCTTGTACCCGGCCTGGTCGAAGAAATTCTGATCCGGCACGCAGATGAAATTGCCAGAAGAAGCTGAAGGAGGAAACAACTAGTAAGGATTGATCCCTCTTCTTATCCTCATCATTTAATGGGTATATTCAGTCAGCTAGCCAGGACGATTGTAAAAGTGGCATTCATGAAGAAAATTTTCATTACAGGAGGTGACAGCTTTTTGGGCATCAATCTGCTTGAGATCCTGACAAAGAAAGCGTATGAAATCACTGTGATGATCCAGCCAGGGTTCTCTACTGAGCGTCTGTCGGAATTCAGTGTCAGAACTGTTGAGGCAGATCTTACTGACTATGATAGCGTCCTTCAGGCCATGAAAGGATCAGAGATTGTGATTCACATGGCAGCAGTGGTTTCTGTCTGGCCTACCCGCCACCCGATCTACCGAAAGGTCAATGTCGAAGGAACCAGAAATATGATTCGAGCCGCCCAGGCCCACGATATTCAGAGATTTATTCATATCGGAAGCGCGAGTAGTGTTTTTCAGCCCGGCTCAACGAAAAAACCCGGGACAGAGCTAACCCGGGCCCAGGTTGTGCATACCGGGCTGGAATATTCTGATTCCAAACGCGATGGACAATTACTTGTTGAGCAGGCTGCAGCCGAAGAAGACTTTCCGGCCATCATCCTCTGTCCGACTTTTATGATCGGCCCACATGATGCCAAGCCTGGAACAGGCCTTCTGCTAATCAAAGTATGGACAGAAAAAGTTCCGTTCAATTCCCCGGGAAGTAAAAACTGGATTGATGTTCGGGATGTTGCCGCAGCCATTACCAATGCCATTGATCAAGGCCGTGCGGGCGAAGCTTATTTACTGGCTCATTCGAACTTAAGTTATCAGGCTGCCATCAGCTTAATCGCTGCACAACTGGGCGTGAGACCTCCCCACAAGGTCCTTCCCGCCTGGGTGATTCTTCTAGGTGGATGCTTCGGTAGCTTAATCGGCCGGCTCTCCGGCCAAGCCCCGTTTCTCTCTCTCCCTACTGCTCGTGTAGCCTGTGAAGACCAGGCCTATGATGGCAGAAAAGCAGTGGTAGAATTGGGGATGCCACAAACGGATTTTGCCCACACCATTCAGGATAGTATCGGCTGGTTTCGCAAGCACAAAACGCTGAAAAAGCTGAACCCCGGTTATCCTCAACCGATGGCAGGCAAGGTGGTATGGATTACCGGATCCAATCAGGGACTTGGCAAAGCCCTGGCCCTGCGACTGGGCACCGCAGGAGCAAAAATCGTACTCAATGGCCGAAGAGATCAACTTCTTCGTCAAACAGAGGAAGCGTTCACAAGAATGGGGCTGGAAGTACTGGCGCTCCCGGGCGATGTTTCTGACTGGGACCAATGCAGCAGGATGATGGATAAGATCCTCC
>CAZLKP010000147.1:0-1031 GCA_964560095.1 uncultured Bacteroidia bacterium | reverse complement strand
TCTGGACGTGCTAGTCAATAATGCCTCTCTGGTGACACGCGGATCACTGGAAGAAATGACGCCGGCTGTGATCGATACCATCACAAGGGTAAACATCCTTGGGACCATCTTTCCCACGAAAGCTGCTATTCCAGCCCTGACACAAAGCAACGGATACGTACTCAATATTTCCAGCTACGCGGCATTTTTCGGAATGCCTTACTACAGCATGTATTCGTTGACCAAGGGATCCCTCAGCCAGCTGACCCAGGCGCTGTCACTGGAACTGGAAAACCAGGGAATTAAGTCGGGACTTGTCCATCTCGGTTTCATTGACAACGATCCGTATAAAGTCATCCTGGATAGCAACGGAAACCAGGTCTACCTATCTGAACGAAAAGGCGTAAGAAAAATGTCTCCGGCAGATGCATCTGAAATCATGCTGAAGATGATTGTCAAGCGCAAACGTCACAGGATTGGGGCTTTTCAGGGGTATGCGCTGAATTTTCTTTCCAGAATTGCTCCGGGTCTTCTGCGTCTTGGCTTCCGGAGAATTCTTCGCCAGTTTCAACAGACCTCCTCAGAGCCCTTACAGCCGGCAAAGGCTGACCACCTCTTTCATCCACCTTCCCCGAACCGATCCTGAGCCTTTGTGAGAATCTGATCTTCTCTACCGTAAATCAACAGCCGCCCTGCGCATCGTCAGCCCTGGCAAAAGATTGCTCGTCGCAGCGCGATGCCCAAAGGCAAAGCTAAGCCCAGAGGCGGTCAGGTAGGCCATGATGGACAGTAAGGCAATGGATCCGACCGAGGAATTCCACCCCCAAGTCTATCCCAGGCATTGACGCCGCTCAGCCCAAGCGCAGCCGGGCAGCACCAACCAGTTTTTCCGCGAGACAACCTTGATACTTCCGGAACAAATACTTGTGATTTCGGAAAAAAGGGGGAAAATTCCTTTCAGACAATAGAGATCTAAACGATACGGTGTCGTTTATACGGATGTTGAACTAAACCGCCTGCGGCGGTAGTCCTCGTCGCTGTAAAAAATCATC
>CAZLKP010000146.1:5254-10399 GCA_964560095.1 uncultured Bacteroidia bacterium | reverse complement strand
CATAACGAGTAGGAGCGTTACCAGGGCAGTTTGCCAAGTCATCTGGCGGGCCATGGATTCGTTGATTTCATTGGCATACTTGATCTCGGTGTTCCAGTCGATGCGCAGTTGGTTGTAGGCCTGATTAATGGCCATCAAATTGGATGCACTTTCGGCATTGAGCCGGTTGATCGCGTTCACGTGCTTGGCGATCACCTGGTCGGCAGAGTCTCGGAGGTTGACAACATCCTCGGCTTCCGGGTCGATGCTGCTATAGAATCTGAGAGCCTGATTGGCGTCGGTGAGATGCTCACCGATGTTGGAGATCAGGTCCAGCTGATCGTGAACCAGACGGGAGAACTGAGGCAGGTGTTTTTCCGACCAGTCAAACCCAATGAGATTGAGTTTGGTGAGTTTCTGACTCACGAGGGCTGAAACAGCGGCAACGGGCAGGCTGGCATCCTGGGCAAGGGGCACATTCCGTGTGTTTTCCCAATCGCGGGTCTGGTGACGTAGGTCGAGGGAGTAGCTTTTGATACTGCCCTCAAGGGCCAGGAGGCTGGTCATGATATCACCAGTCAGAAAAACAGATTCACGGGAATCAACCAACCCTTTGTTGGACTTGGACAATTCTTTCACCCGGCGGGTGGCCTGGCAGCCTTGGTTTCCCACAATGAAAATGATGATCAGAAACCCAATAATCATGATAGCCCTCACGGGGCGAAGCTCTCTAACCCTGACCCAGGCTTCATCCAGAAGGTCGGGAAAAGGAGTGCGGGAGATTTTTCTTTGCAAGCGGTTCCACCAGTCGTTCATGCGTCAATGATTCCTGTGAGAGACAGCAAATGGTAGAATCAGGGAGGGAAAACGAAAGTTCGGAGTTTCAAATCTACAGAAAAATGTTCAGAATCATCCTTCCTTTGACAAGAGGAATCTGTTCCTTTGGCATACACAGAAGTGACGCTTTCATTCGTTGTTAGTCATCATTTATTCCAAATCATTCATTCTTTTTTGTCTATGATCAGACCTATCACTCACCGTTCCGCCATTCTCGCCATGATGTTGATGCTGGCCATCGTCACCGGGTGCGAAGAGGGGCTGAATCCAGACATCACGCCGGTAGCGAACCTCACTTTTCATGTGACCAATGGAAACACCCCTGTCGAAGGGGCAACCATTTACCTGTTCCCATTTAAGAGTACCTATGAGACCTACCTTATTGACAATCCGGACGGGGCCCCACAGATTACCCCGCCTGTTTCGTCAGACAATGTCGCCGTAACCAATGCTTCCGGGATGGCTACGTTCAATAATTTTCCGCTCGAAGGCTCTTCCTATGCTTCCGGAACGACCTTTTTTCATAACACCAACCCGCTCTACTTCCGGGTAGAAGCCACTCGACCTGGGCCCGTGTACCTCACCAATGACAACGACGTGTTTCGCCTTTCTTTTGGCGAACTCGAAAGTGGCACCATCGTGAATGAGGATGTGGATGTGGTGGTTGAGTAAGGGGGAATGGTTCATTTTTCTTGACCATCGATCATTGCCCATTGCCCTTACTCTACCTTTTCCAAATCGGCGATTCTGCGAAGTCTGCGGAGGTTCTTCTTCTCGATATCGCTCATGGAGCGCTTGGCTTTCCACTTGCGTTTGGAGGTATCCATTTGGCGGTACCAGGGTTCCCGTTCAAACTGGCGCTGGAGCCGGTTGTCGCGGAACCGATAGCCATTCCGAGCCCAGATTTCAGCCTGCACGATTTGGGCCTTTCTGGCACTCATGCGCTTGATTTCGCGTCGCTTGAGTTTTCGAAGGGATGCCTCCGGGTAAGAGCCAGGCACTACCGCCTGTGTGGTACTTCCAGGCTGGGTTCTTGCGATCGCCGGTACAGACCAGACCCGCCTGCCGTGTGATGCGTGTTTGGTCCAGTAGGTCTCCGAAAGCCTCGAAACTATCACTCCCCGGGAGGAGGATGTGTGGATGAACCACGTATCGTTTCTGTCAGATTGAGTTACGAGGCCTACATGGCTGATCCTGCCGTTGATGTTAAAAAACACCAGATCCCCGCGCTCCAGTTGTGATGTTCTGACTTTGTCTCCAATCCGCGCCTGCTCAACAGAGGTGCGGGGCAACAGGATACCCACCGATTCAAAACTTTTGACCATCAGCCCGGAGCAATCGATGCCGCGCTTGGTGGTTCCGCCCATTCGGTGAGGAGTTCCAAGGTAGGATTCCGCCGTGCGAACCACATCCTCAATCATTTCTTCGATATTTCGATCCATATCTGCCCTGGCCACGGCCATGGTCAGCAGGATGAGCGTCAGGATGAGAGACCGGGAGAACAGGGTGCGAAGGGAAAGGGCATTCATGGGATTGGATTTGAAAGGCTTGTTGGCAAAAGAAAGGGGGCTAAGTATCAAAACCTGGTTCAAATTTCGGGCCGTTGAACGGTTTTGTTGTCGCGGATGTGTTGTTTATCTATCCTCCGTGATTCAATCCGGAGCGATCGTGCCGGCTGGTTGAACAACAAAAAAACCACTCTGTATGCAACAGAATGGCTTTTGTATAACTTTTCGTACAGCCGAAGGAAATCAGCTGGCCTGACGGTAGTTTTTCATATTCGAGTCATTAAGCTTATTGGACGCGAGATCGGCAGTGATGGTATAGCTCGTTTGCTCACTTTCTGGCATGTCAAACATGATATCGAGCATCACGGCTTCAATAATGGACCGCAATCCCCGGGCTCCCAATTTGAGCTCCATGGCGCGTTCCACCACCAGGTCGAGCACCTCATCATCAAACTCAAGGGTTTTTCCTTCCAGCTGGAACATTCGTTGATACTGTCTGATCACCGCGTTTTTGGGCTTGGTGAGAATCAGTCTCAGGGTTTCTTTATCCAGCGGATTGAGATAGGTAATAACCGGCAGCCGGCCGATAATTTCCGGAATCAGGCCATAGGTACGCAGATCGGCGGGCTGAATAAATTTGTACAGATTGACATCTTCTTCGATCCGTTTGGTTCCGGAATTGCCAAATCCGATGGTCTGTACATCCACACGCTTAGAGATGATGCGCTCAATGCCTTCAAAAGCGCCTCCGCAGATAAACAGAACGTTGGTGGTGTCAACCTGGACGAGATTCTGCTCTGGATGCTTGCGGCCACCCTTGGGCGGCACGCTGGCCACGGTTCCTTCAAGCAGCTTCAGCAGTGCCTGCTGCACCCCTTCCCCGCTCACGTCGCGCGTAATGGAAGGATTGTCAGACTTTCGGGAGATTTTGTCGATTTCGTCAATGTAAACGATACCGCGCTCTGCAGCTTCCACGTCATAATCGGCTTCCTGCAGCAGGCGCACAAGCACAGACTCCACGTCTTCTCCGACGTATCCGGCTTCAGTGAGCACCGTTGCATCGGCAATACAGAAAGGGACGTTGAGCATTTTGGCGATGGTGCGTGCCATCAGGGTTTTGCCGGTACCAGTCTGACCGACTAGCAGGACGTTGGATTTTTCAATTTCCACGTCGCTATCGTCGTGGTTTTCGCGGTCCTGAATCCGTCGATAGTGGTTATAAACGGCCACCGACATGGTCTTTTTGGCTTCCTCCTGACCGATCACATACTCATCGAGATGGCGCGTAATCTCCCTTGGGGTCGGAACTTTGGTGATTTTGACCAGGGGCTTATCCTTAAATTCCTCTTCGATGATTTTGGAGGCATGGGCCACACAGTTTTCGCAAATGTGTGCGCCACCATATCCTGCCAGCAGGATTTGAACTTCCCGCTTGGATCTGCCACAAAAGGAACAACTTTCGTTTCTCATGTCAGAAAGATAGGGAAAGACCCCGTCAGGTTCAACTTTCTGAACAGGGCCTTTCTTTAGTGGGTATTATTTGGCATTGCCGGCGAGAACCTCGTCCACAAGTCCGTAGTCTTTGGCTTCTTGAGAGGTCATCCAATAGTCCCGGTCTGAATCTTCCCAGACTTTTTCATAGGTCTGTCCGGAATGCTTGGCAATGATCTCATACAGCTCTTTTTTGATGTTTTGGATCTGCTTATGGACAATTTCGATGTCGGAAGCCTGACCCTGAGCACCGCCCAATGGTTGGTGAATCATCGTTCTGGAGTGAGGAAGCGCAGAGCGCTTGCCTGCTGCACCGGCTGTCAGAAGCACTGCACCCATGGAGGCAGCCATGCCAGTACATATTGTGGCTACATCAGGGGCGATGAGTTGCATGGTGTCGTAAACACCCAGACCGGCATATACCGATCCGCCGGGAGAATTGATGTAAATGCTGACGTCTTTCTTCGAATCAGCTGACTGAAGAAAAAGCAACTGAGCACTGACAATGTTGGCGACCTGATCATTGATACCGGTACCGAGAAAAATGATCCGGTCCATCATCAGGCGGGAAAAAACATCCATCTGAGCCACGTTGAGCTGGCGCTCCTCAATGATGTAGGGCGTCATGCCGTAGATCTGAGGGTTGGCTGTGGCGTAGAGCTGGGAATTAACATAGCTGGTGTAATCATGCATGGTGAGGCTGGAAATGCCTGCATGTTTCACCGCATACTTTTCAAATTCGTTGGATTGCATACAGCGACTAATAATATGTTTGTAAAGGTAGGGAATCGCAGAAGAAAGAAAAATGTTATCTCAAAGAGAATAATCGCCTGTTCCTAAGGTCTGTTTTCTCTGTTGTTTCTTTGACACCGAGACGCAAGAATCTGTGACAAGCGAATAGGGTTCAGGCTGTGATTTCTGTATCTTTCCCATGCTAACTCCCGGCTTCGATTGTTATTCCCGACCCCATGAACGCTTTTATCCGAATTGGTTTCTCCCTGGTTCTGAGCCTGGCAGCCGGCATCTCCGGTCAGGCCATGGCTCAATCCACTCCGGTGCAGCCTTACCTGCCGGCTCAGGTCGTCATAAAACTGGCCCCGGACGCCCTGCGCTCACCACAGATCTCCTTCTGGGATCGGCAGGAGGGGAAGCAGATCCTCCGATCTCTTGGCGCTCAATCTGTCAAACGCCTCTTTCCCACACATCAGGCTCCGCCTCATGATAGCCTGGTGGATCTTTCCCGCCTGTATCTTGTTCAATTGGTACCCGAGGCAGATCCCGCCAAGGCGTCTTCCATCCTTCACAAAATGCCATCAGTGGAATATGCTGA